>NZ_BLPF01000003.1:1500000-1648860 GCF_011764425.1 Phytohabitans houttuyneae | reverse complement strand
GCCCGCGCCGCCACCAGGAACGTTGCCAGGTGTCCGGCCATCACCACCGCCGAGGAGAGCAGGATGCCGGGCCACACGTGGCGGGCGAGCAGGCCGCGGCGGATGTCGGCGGCGGCGGCGCCGAGCGCGCGGGTGACCGGCGACCTGCCGCGGCCCCTGCGGGCCCGGAGGACGAGCGCGGCGGTCAGCGCGGCCGCGAGCACGACGGCGGCCGCGGCCTCGACGAGCTGGTTGCGGGGCACGATCGGCGACGGGACCACCAGCAGCACCGACAGGCCGACCACGACGAACACGGCCGTGCCGGCGGAGCGCTCGAGCACGACGGCGCGCACGCCGCGGGCGACGTCGCCGGTGTCGCGGCCGTTGCGCACGGCGCGGTGCACGTCGCCGAGGATGCCGCCGGGCAGCGCGGCGTTGAGGAAGAGCGCGCGGTAGTAGTCGGCGACCGCGCCGCGCAGCGGGAGGCGGATGCCGAGGCCGCGCGCGACGAGGCACCACCGCCACGCGCTGAGCACGGTCGTGAGCAGGCCGATGCCGAGGGCGGCGAGGAGCGTGCTGCCGTCGATCACGGCCAGCCCGTCGAGGAACGCGCCGGTGCCGAGGCGCCACACCAGGGCGCCCAGGATGGCCAACCCGCCGAGCACCTTGACCCAGGCCCACACCGACCGCGACACGCCACTCTCCCTCACCGAGGTCTTCCCGCTGAGATACGGCGGAAGGCCCGGAAAGGGTTCATCCGGGAAATGCCACGATGTCGCGGTGGTCGACCACCGCGCGCAGCTCACCCGCCGCGATGGCGTCCAAACGCCGGATGAGGTACCCGTCCGCGGCCTCGCCGAGCGCGGACTGCTGCTCGACCGCCGCGGCGACCCACCCGCGCAGCCACTCGGCGGCCAGCCCCGCCTCGTCGGGGCCGAGCCGCCACGGGCTGGGCCGCGAGAGCAGCTCGGCGCCGTGCCGGGCGAAGGCCTCGGCCGCGACGCCGGGCGCGTCGGGTCCCAGCAGGGTGCGGCTGCCGTGCACGCGGCGCTGGTGGCTGTTGAAGGCGGCTTCGAACTCGGCGTCGAGCGGGTCGGCGGGTGACAGCTCCACCCGCCCGGCCACCGACAGCGTGAGCAGCGCGGGGGTGCCCGTCGCCACGCACGCCGCCGCCAGCCTGTCGACCTCCTCGGCCGTGAGCAGGTCGAGCAGGGCGGAGGCGGTGACGAGCGAGGCGCCGGCCAGGTCCGCGGCGTCGAGGGAGGTCACGTCGCTCTTGCGCGTCTCGACGGTGACCATCGGAAACCGCGCCATGCCGGCCGCCGCGAGCGCGAGCAGCGCGGGGTCGTGGTCGTGCATCACCCAGTGCTGCGGCCCGCCGAGGCGCGGGGCCAGCCAGCGCCCCATCGACCCGCTGCCGGCGCCGAGGTCGCGGATGACCGGACGGGTGGTGCCGACCAGGTGCGCGCGGAGGGGATCCAGCAGCTCGGCGGCGCGGGCGGCGGCGTCGGCCGGCTCCCGCAGCGCCAGCCACGCCGGGCTGAACTCGCTCAACATGCCTCCCTCGTCACAGCGCCTCCAGCGCGCCGGCGAGCGCCCGCGCGGTCACGTCCCAACCGTCCAGTGTGGACCGTCGGGCGGCGGCCGCGGTGCGCAGGTCGGACCGTACCTCGGGCCGGGTCAGCCAGCTACGCAGCGCGCCGGCCAGCGCGTCCGGATCGCCGGGCGGAACCAGCATTCCCGGCCGTGCCCCGTCCGGCGCGCGGCCCAGCGCCTCCGCCACGCCGCCCACCTCGGTGGCCACCACGGGCACGCCCCGCGCGAGGGCCTCGGTCACCACCATGCCGTACGTCTCGGCGCGCGACGGCAGCACCAGCAGGTCCGCCTCCGCGTACCGGGCCTGCAGCGCGGCGCCGCCGAGCGGGCCGGTGAACGTGACCCGGTCGCCGAGCGGGGCGGCGGCCGCCCGGACCCGCGCCGCGTACGCCGGGTCGCGGTCCAGCGCGCCGGTGAACGCGCACGTCCAGTCCAGCGCGCCGAGCGTGGCGAGCGCGGCGACGAGCGTGTCCTGCGCCTTGCGCGGGGTCACCGCGGCGACGCACAGCAGGCGGGAGCCGGTGTCGGTACCCGGTGACAGGGGCGCGGGGTCGACGCCCGGGGCCGCCACGCGCACCCCGTCGAGCCCGTGCAGCGCGGCCAGCCGACGCGCGGCGCCGTCGCTGGTGGCGATGACGGCGGCCGCGGCCCGCAGCGTGCGGCGTTCGCGGGCGTCCAGCTCGGTGTCCCCGGCCTCGTCCACGAGCGGCAGGTGCACGAGCACGGCCACCCGCAGCCGGTCCGCGGCGGGCACGACCACCTCGGGCGCGGCGGCCGCCACCAGGCCGTCCAGCAGCGCGAGGGCGCCGTCGGGCAGCGCGTCGAGCGTCGCGGCCAGGCCGGCGACCTCTGCGGCGTCGGGGCGTGGCCAGCCACCGTCCGCGGGGTGCTCGACCACCCGCCAGCCCAGCGCGGCCAGCTGGGCGCAGGCCCGCCGGTCGTAGTGGTTGCCACCGCTGGGCGCGGCCGGGTCGTCGACCCCGCCGGGCAGCACGACGTGCAGGTCGGTCACAGGGTCCGCTCGTAGGCGGCCCACGCGGCGTGCGACTCGTGCAGCGCGACCGTGATCCCGGCCAGCCCCCGCGCGCCCTCGCCGAGCGCGCCGGCGGCGACCCGGTCGGCGAGGCGGTCCGCGATGACCTTGGCGAGGAACTCGGTGGACGTGTTGACGCCGGCGAACGCGGGCTCGTCGTCGAGGTTGCGGTAGTTCAGCTCACCCAGCACCTCGCCGAGCTGCGCCGTGGCCAGTCCGATGTCGACCACGATGTTGTCGGCGTCGAGCTCGGGCCGGCGGAACGTCGCGTCCACCACGAACGTCGCGCCGTGCAGCCGCTGCGCCGGGCCGAACACCTCGCCGCGGAAGCTGTGCGCGACCATGATGTGGTCCCGGACGGTGATGCTGAACAAACCCTCAACCTCCTGGGTCGGTGTCGTACCGGACGAGGTGGCACAGGGCCGGCACCTCGCCGCTGGCCAGCTTCGGCAGCAGGGCGGGCAGCTCGTCGAATGTGGACTCGCCGGTCAGCAGCGCGTCGAAGGCCGGGTCGGCGAGCAGCTCCAGCGCCAGGGCGAGCCGGTCCGCGTAGGTGCGCCGCCCCTTCTGCGCCGGCGACACCGTGCCGACCTGGCTGCCGCGGACGGTCAGCCGGCGGGAGTGGAAGTGCTCGCCGAGGGGGATGGTGACCGCGCTGTCCCCGTACCAGCTCAGCTCCACCACCGTGCCCTCCGGGGCGAGCAGCTCCAGCGAGCGGGCCAGCCCGGCGGAGGTGGCGCTGGCGTGGATGACCAGGTCGCGGGCGCCGGCCGCGTCCTCGGGCGAGGCGAAGTCGACACCGAGCGCGGCGGCGGTACCGGCGCGGGCCGGATCGGCGTCGACGAGCTGCACCCGCGCGCCGGGGAAGCGGGCCAGCACGGCCGCGACGCAGCAGCCGACCATCCCGCCGCCGACCACCGCGATCCGGTCGCCGACCAGCGGCGCGGCGTCCCACAGCGCGTTCACCGCGGTCTCCACCGTGCCGGCCAGGACCGCCCGCCGCGCCGGCACCGCCTCGGGCACCGGGGTCACCGCGGACGCCGGGACGACGTAGCGCGTCTGGTGCGGGTACAGGCAGAAGACCGTGCGCCCGCGCAGCTCGTCGGGTCCTTCCTCGACGGTCCCGACGTTGAGGTAGCCGTACTTGACCGGCGCCGGGAAGTCGCCCTCCTGGAAGGGCGCGCGCATCGCCGCGTGCTGGCTGTGCGGCACGCCGCCGCGGAAGACGAGCGTCTCGGTGCCCCGGCTCACGCCCGACCAGAGCGCGCGCACGACCACCTCGTCCGGACCGGGTGGATCGAGGGTGACGGGGCGGATCTCACCGGCGCCGGGAGACCCGAGCCAGAACGCTCGACCACGGAGCGTCATGGATCTCCTTCCGCGACACGGTGAACCAAACCGGCCCGTTTCCCGTTTTCCAGACCGTGGGCCTTGGTAACCATACGTGGTGGGGCCCTACCCGCCCAGACAACTACGGAGGAACGTTGACCGTCAGCGACCGGCCCCTCGAAACCACACCAGCCGTCGAAGGGCATACCGCGGGCCTGGCGGTGCAGTTCGTCCTGCTCGGCATGCTGGCCGCGGGCGTCGGCCTGAACACGGCCGGCTGGGCGGTCGGCGTCGTCTTCGCCGCCGGCACCTGGGTCCTGCTCGGCCGCGCCCTCCGCCGTTCCGGCACCACGTTCCTCGGCCCGGCCAACCAGGTCACGCTCGCCCGCGCCACGCTGGTCGGCGGCGTGGCGGCGCTGGCCGCGGACTGGCTCACCGGGCACGCGGTACCCGTCGCGGTCTTCGTCACGCTGGCCGCCGTGGCGCTCGCGCTCGACGCCGTCGACGGGCAGGTGGCCCGCCGCACGAACAGCACCTCGGCGCTCGGGCCCGCTTCGACATGGAGGTCGACGCGATCCTCATCCTCGTGCTGAGCGCGGTGGTCGCGCAGTCGCTCGGCGTGTGGGTGCTGGCGATCGGCGCGTTCCGGTACGCGTTCGTGGTGGCGAGCTGGGCGCTGCCGTGGCTGCGGGCCGCGCTGCCGCACCGCCTGTCGCGCAAGGTGGTCGCCGCGATCCAGGGCATCGTGCTGGCGGTGGCCAGCTCCGGGCTGCTGCCGTACCCGCTGGCGATGGCCGTCGTGGGCACGGCGCTGGCGCTGCTGGTCTGGTCCTTCACCCGCGACGTGGCCTGGCTGTGGAGCGCCCACCAGTTCCGCCGCCACGTGCTGGCCGGCGTGAACCTGCCTCAGGTGGTGGTGCCGGAGGGCGCCGGCGGAAACGCGCCGCGCAGCATCGGGGGAAACAGGGTCCTGGCCGCGCCGCGGCGGTAGAGCGCGGCCGGGCGGCCGGTCGAAAGGACCCGCCGCTCGCCGGTCGGCTCCAGGAAGTCGTCCGCGGTGGTGACCTTGCGGTGGAAGTTGCGGGCGTCGATCGACACGCCCCACACCACCTCGTACACCCGGCGCAGCTCGGACATCGTGAAGACCTCGGGGCAGAAGGCCGTGGCGAGCGTCGTGTACTCCAGTTTGGACCGCGCGCGGTCGACCGCGTGCACGACGATCTCGCGGTGGTCGAAGGCGAGCGCGACCGTGCCGGCCAGGACCGAGGCCACCGGCTGCCAGCGGGCGGCGCGGGCGTCGCTGCCGCCGACCGGCACCGGAAGGTCGGGCGCGATCGCCAGGTAGGCGATGGTGACGACCCGGCCGCGGGGGTCGCGCTCCGGCGCGGCGAACGTGCGCAGCTGCTCGAGGTAGAGGCCGCCGCCGTCGAGCGCGGTCTCCTCGGCCAGCTCGCGGCGGGCGGCGGGCTCGGCGTCCTCGTGCTCCCGGATGAACCCGCCGGGCAGCGCCAGCGTCCCGCGGAACGGCTCGATGCCGCGCTCGACGAGGAGCACCTGGAGCTGGTCGTCGCGGATCGTCAGCACGACCACGTCGACGGTCACGGCCACCCCGGTCACGGTCGCCATGCTAGCTTATCGTCGCCGTGACGCGAATGCGCCGCTCAGGACGCGTACACCTCCAGTTCGGAGAGCTGCCCCGCCGGCCAGCCGGTGTTGGCGGTGACGTGTATCCGCACGTAGCGCGCGGTCTCCGGGGTGAACGTGAGCGTCACGGTGTTGCCGGTCGCCGGGTTGAAGGTACGCCCGGCGGAGGCGACCAGCGTCGTGAAGCTCGTGCCGTTGGCGCTGCCCTGTACCGAGAGCGTCTGCGTCCGGGTGGCCCAGGCGGCGGCCGGCGGGAGCTTCAGCACCACGCGGCCCACCGCGAGGGCCGAGCCGAGGTCGGCCTGTATCCACTGTGGAAACGCGTTGTTCGCGCTCTCCCAGTAGCTGCCCGCGTTGCCGTCGAGCGCGTTGCCCGGCCCGAAGCTCTGGGTCTGGCTGCTCGCGCTCGCCGGCCGCCCCGCCGCCAGGTTGCCGCCCGGCTGCGGCGGCGGGTCGGTGGGCTGGCCGTCGGCCGCGTACACCTCGACGGCGGCGAGCTGGGCGGCCGGCCAGCCGGTGTTCGCCGTGACGGTGACCCGCACGTAGCGCGCGCTCGTCGCCGGGAACGTCAGCGTCACCGTGTTGCCGGACGCGGGGTCGAAGACCCGCCCGGCCGAGGCGACCAGCGTCGTGAACGTCGAGCCGTTGGCGCTGCCCTGCACCGACAGCGTCTGCGTGCGCGCGCCCCAGCCCGCGGGCAGCCTGAGCACCACCCGGTTGACCGACGCGGCCGTGCCGAGGTCGACCTGCAGCCACTGTGGGAACGCGCCGTTGACGCCCTCCCAGTAGGTGCCGCCGTTGTTGTCCACCGCGTTGGCGGCGACGAAACCGCCGTTCTGGCTGCTGGCCGACGCGGGCCGCCCGGCCGCCAGGTCGCCGCCGGGCTGCGGGCCGGGTCCCCCTCCGGCGACCGGTGGCGTGGGGCGCACCGCGGTGAGCGCGAGCTGGCCCTTGAGCATCCGGCCGCCGTCCGCGGTGATCCGCAGGTAGTAGTCGGAGGAGCAGAACGTGCCGTCCTCGTCGAGCGGCCGGATCCCGCTGCCGGCCGGCACGGTCGCCGCGGTCTCGGCCGTCTTGGCGATCTGGTTGCCCTCGTTGTACTCGTCGAACATCGAGATGTAGATGCCCTGGCAGCCGACCCGCACCATGTTGTAGAAGTGCCGCCAGTAGAAGTCGCCGTGCCGGCGGGCCCCGGTGGACAGGTCGCCGGGCATCACGCAGGGCTGGTAGTCGATGCCGTGGGCGTTGCAGTCGGCCTGGTCGGGCACGTTGACGTTGGTGTAGAACCAGTCCAGCCCGTCGAGCGTGCCGGTGCGGCCCACCATCCACGGCGAGATCATGTTGAACGCGTGGTACACGTCGAGGAAGCCCGGCCGGGAGTCGTTGATGCCCTGCCGCCAGTACGTGGGCACGCCGCCGATCACGTAGCAGCCCTGCGCCTTGAACCAGTTGACCACCTCGAGGCAGGGTGCCGGCGCGAACGGGCGGCCCGAGTCGTTGAAGCCGAAGCCCCAGATGCACACCACGGGCTTGCCGTTCTGCCGGGCGTACGCCGGTGACGCGGTGTGCGCCGACATCTTTGTCGTCCAGTCGGTCTTGAGCTCGGACTGCATGTTCGTCCAGCTCGTAACGTCGTACATGATGTAGAACTTGCGCCCGGTCCGCTCCGCGGCGCCGCGCACCTTCACCGCCATGGCGTCCCGCGTGGGGCCTTCGTCGCCGAACGGGTTGAACCGCTGCAGCGCCGCGGTGTCGCAGCCGTTCTCCTGCATCCACCGGAAGTGGGTGTCGACGGTCTGCTGGTCGTACGAGGAGAACAGCTGTGCCGGCTGCCCGTTGCCGAGGTTCGGGTACGCCGTCGGGTAGCCCCGCGTGATCTCCCGCATGTCCGGCCACGAGACGATCGTGGTGTTGCTCGGCGAGGGCGGCTGGAAGCGGTCGCGGCTCCAGTGCCACCAGCCGCCGATCGGCGCGCCGTCGCCGGGGCAGGCGAACCACCCCTGGTAGCCGACGGAGATCTTTCCCACCACGTCGCCGGGCGGGCTGGCGGCGCTGGCCGCGCTGGTCAGGGCGGAGACGACCTCGGTGGTCGACACGGCGGCCAGGGCGGAGCCGGCGGCCACGGACGTCACGAAGGTGCGGCGCGAAACAGCCATGTCAGGCTCCTCGAGGGGCGGGGGATCGACGGCCATCGTGCCAGGACCCGACGCATCCCCGCAATAGTTGAATCGAAACTCGAAATCTTGCGACAATCTCGCCGTAAGAATCGATGGACGCTGCCGGGAATCATGGGCGGCCCCCTCGCGTTCCGTATGCCGCGACGGCTCCGGCGAGATACCGGAGACACGCGATAGTGAAACGCCAGGTGGAAAGAGGACGATGATGAAGGTTCGTAGCTCGCTACGTTCGCTGGCCCGCAAGCCCGGCGCGGTGGTGGTCCGCCGCGGCGGCCGGGTCCGCGTGATCAACCGGCGCGACCCCCGGTGGAACGGCCGCCAGGGCTGACGCCGGCGACCCTGAGGGAGGGCACGTGACGCAGTCGCCGTGGAGTGTTGCGGTGGTCGGGCCGGGTGGCGTGGGAGGTCTGGTCGGCGCGGTGCTGACCCGGGCCGGCCACCCCGTGGTGTACGTGGCGCGGCCGCAGACCGCGGCCGCGCTGACCGCCGGCGGACTTTCCGTGACAAGCCCCCAGTACGGAGACTTCCACGTGCCCGCCGTCGCGGAGCACAAGCTCGCCGCGCCGGTCGACCTGTGCGTGATCGCGACCAAGGCCACCGACCTCGACGCCGCCCTCGACGGGGTGCCCGCGGAGGCGCTCGGCGCCGGCCTGGTGCTGCCGCTGCTCAACGGCGTCGACCACGTCGCCGCGCTGCGCGAGCGCTTTCCAGCCGCCCAGGTGCTCGCCGGTGCCATCCGGGTCGCCTCCGCGCGGACCGCGCCCGGCCAGATCGCGCACACCACCCCCTTCTGCAAGATCGAGGTGGCCGGCGACAACACCGCCCGCGAGCGCCTCGACACCCTCGCCGGGCAGCTGAACGCGGCCGGCATCGAAACGGCGGTGCGCGACTCCGAGGCCGCCGTGCTCTGGGACAAGCTCGCCTTCCTGGCGCCGCTGGCGCTGCTCACCACCGCCAACGGCGCGACCACCGGCGAGGTGCGGGACAAGTACCGCCCGGACCTGGAGGCCGTCATCGGCGAGGTGGTGGCGGTGGCACACGCCGCGGGCGCGACAGCGGACGCCGGCGCGGTCCTCGCGCTCTTCGACGGCGCGCCACCGGCGATGAAGTCCTCGATGCAGCGCGACGTCGAGGCCGGCCGCCCGGCCGAGGTCGACGCGATCGGCGGCGCCGTGCTCCGCGCGGCGGCGGCCCACGGCGTCGACGTGCCGGTGACCACCCGGTTGGTCGAGGACCTGCGCGAGCGCGGCGTCTGACCGTCGCCCGCGCGGATGGGCGGCCGCGGCAGCGCTCAGGCGGCGTGGCCGCGGACCGCCCACGCGCGTGCGGTCAGCTCGATCGCACCGTCCGGGTTGGACGGCAGGCGGTCGCGGAGCAGGTCGCGCACCGCGTCGCGGCGCTCTTCGCCGAGCGACATCGCGTACGCCGGCGCGGCGCCCTGCCCGCCCAGGAACGGCTCCCAGTAGTCCTCGAAGCTCGTGAACACGGTGGGGATGTCGATCGCCTCGACGCAGACGTCCACGAGGCCCGCGTCCATCCACAGTGCACGCAGCGGGCCTGGCCGGCAGACCGGAAACCGGCGGCCCTCGTCGAGCTCGGCGCCGTCCGGGTCGAGGGCGGCCGCCGCGTCCCAGAAGTGGCGCATCAGCTGCATGCCCTCGGCGTAGTCCCACACGTACGCGGCGACGACGCCGCCGGGCGCGGCGACCCGCGCGAACTCGGCGGCCGCCAGCTCCGGCTCGGGCACGAAGTTGACCGCCAGGCCGCTCACCACCGCGTCGAAGCGGTCGTCCGGCAGCGGCAGTGCGCGCGCGTCACCGGTCAGAAAGGACACCCGCGGGTCGGCGAGCTGGGCGTGCGCGGTCGCCAGGAAGCCGTCCGACGGGTCGACGCCGGCCACCTCGGCCGGGTCGGTGAGCGTCAGCACCGTCGCGCTGAGCGCGCCGGTGCCGCACCCCACGTCGAGCCACCGCCGCCCGGCCGGGACGTCGAGCCACCGGACGAACGTCGCCGCCACCCGCCGGCTCCACCGCCCCACGTACGCCTCGTACGCGTCTCCGCGCGCCCACACCTCGCGTGCCACGCCGCCCAGCCTATGCCCGAAGCGGCCGCGCCATCGCCAACCTGGGGGACCCTAGCGCCGCCGGCCGTTCAGCAGCAGCGCGACGCAGAGCAGCGCGAACGAGCCGGTGGTCAGCACGACCCGGACCCAGTTGAAGGCACGCCACCGGGCCTCGTCGAAGTCGCGGCGCACCTGGGCCAGGTCGCTGATGCTGTCCGGCGCGCCGGCCGACTTGATGGCGTCGTTGAGCGGCACGTTCACCGCCATCGTGATGATCACGACGACCAGGTACAGCGCGAACGCGACCGCGATCCACGGCAGCGCGCGCCGGCCGGCGGCGCCGAGGTGCAGCGCCCCGGCCAGCCCGGTGAGGATGAGCGCGCCGAAGAAGAACGTCATGAACAGCGGGTTGATGATGGCCCGGTCGATCTGCTGGAACGCCCCGACAAAGGTGCGGTCGTCGGTTTTGCCCAGTCCGGGCATGATCGTGTTCGCGTACAGGCCGAAGACGCCGGTGATGACACCGGTGGTCATGGTGGCCAGGACGAGCACGATCCCGGCGAGCAGCGAGGGGCCGGCGGCCTGTTCGGCGGCCACCTGGTACGAGGCGGGAGCGTTCACCCCGCCATCACACCACAGCCCTCCTTTCATGATCCTTTCATTTGCCCACGTCAGCGCGGGGTCGGGGACGATCAGGGCTCGGTGCCGCCGACGCGGACGCCGTCGAGGTACACGGTCACCCTCGCGGTGTTGGCGTACGAGGGCGCGTTCGGCGACCAGCTGTAGTCGTTCGACTCGGTGAACGCGCTCTGGTCGCGCTTGGCCACCCGCAGCTGCACCGGCCCGGTCACCGACGAGCCGCCCAGGATGCCCGCCGCGCCCGTGAAACCGACCTCGAGGTAGGCGTCGGCGCGCGGCCGGGGCGTCGCCAGCGTCACGACGCGTCTGGTCACCGCGCCGCACCCGACCGCCGCGGAGTCGCACCAGGTCTGGAAGGACGGCGCGCCGCCGTCGCGGGTGAACCAGTAGCGCAGCTTGAGCCGGGACAGGGCGATCGGCGTCGTGGTGGTGTTGGCCAGGCGCAGGCCCGGCCGGATCAGGCCGTCGGTGGGCGCCCAGTCGAGGTTGAGGTACTGGGCGACGAGCGGCGGGCCGCCCGGACGCTGGGCGGTCACCACGGTCACGGCCGGCGACGGCGGCGACTCGCGTCCGGCCGCGTCCCGGGCCCGCACGGTGAAGCGGTACTCGCCGGCCGGGTTCAGCCCGGTGACGGTCACCGAGGGACCGGTGGACGTGGCGGCCTTGTAAACGACGTCGGTGTGCTGCGCCCACACGTCGTACCCGGTCACGCCCACGTCGTCTGTGGACGGTGCCCAGCGCAGCCCGACGGACGTGTCGGTCACCCCGGTCACCTGCGGCTGGCCCGGCGCGGTCGGCGGCTGGCTGTCCACAGGGGAGCGCGGCAGCACGAAGAGCGTGACCGAGTCGGCCGGGTACGTGTGCGTGAAGCCGGCGTCGGCCGCCCCGCTCGGCATCAGCGCCACGGGCTGGTCCGGCGCGCGGGTGATGGCGGTGAGGTCGGCGGCACCGTACCGGTAGACCTGCGCCGTGCCCCCACGGCGGCCGAACATCCGCAGCTGGCTGGTCAGCTCCGTGCCGCTCTTGTTGACAACCATGAGCGTGAGCGCGCCGTCGGCGGTGCGCTCCGCGCCGTACACCGAAAGCTTTTCCTGGTCGGCGCTGGTGGCGCGGACGTTGACGTCGCCGAACCGGCCGCCGCTCCCGTCGTAGTTGCGGTACATGCGGAAGGCGTACGCGCCGGGCTCGCCCGCGGCCGGCGGCGCCCACAGCGTGGCCAGGTCGAGGCCCTCGCGGCCGAAGATGCCCAGGACGTCGGCCTGGGTGAGCGCGCCGTTGATGTGCCCGAGCGCACCCCAGTTGTACTCGGTGATCGCCGTCTTGGTGCCCGGGTAGTTGGCGGCGACGAGCTCGCGCATGCGCGGCACGAGGCGCACCTGCGTGTTGATCCAGCTCTCGTCCACGTAGGACGGATCCCACAGCGCGCGGGTGGAGCGCAGCCGCAGCGCGTTCGTCGCCGGGTCGGTGCCGCTGCCGAACGCGACGCCGGAGGCCTGAGGGTAGAAGTGCATGTCGAAGTAGTCCAGGACGCGGACGCCGTGCGCCTGCTCGTAGTCCCGCATCTGCCGCAGGTACCAGGTGGTGAACGGCAGCCCGTCGCGCGCCGGGCGGTCCGGCGGGTTTGCCCAGCAGCCGGTGCGGCCGCAGGTCTCCTGGTCCAGGCCGGAGTGATCCCACGACGTCCAGCCCCAGCCGACCGGGCCGAGCGTCGCGGCGGAGGGGTCGGCGGCCTTCACGGCGGCGCCGATCGCGTACGCCTGGTCGCGCAGCTCCGCCGAGCTCGCGCCGGTGGGGTGCACGTCGCGGTGGGTGCTGTGCCAGATGTCCGGCTCGTTGTCGAGGTTGTAGAACTTCACCCCGCCCTCGGCCGCGGTGCCGTACTTGGCGGTGAGGTGCGAAAGCCACGCCGTCACGTACTCCGGACCGACCGGCACGCTCGTGTCCCGCGGGTCGTTGCCGGTGACCGGGGTACCGTCCGGGCGCACGCCGTTTCCGCAGTCCGGCCGCCACTCGTCGGTGCGCTCCTGCGGGCCGTACTTGGCGACCGAGAAGCCGCACGAGCCGTCGCGCGCCTTCGGCGCCCACCCGATCAGCGGCAGCGTGAGGATGCTGTCGGTGCCGGTCCGCCGGTCCTGCTCGACGAACTCGTCGGTGGACGAGCCGTCCGGCAGCGCCGCCGGGTCCGCGTTCTCCTCGGCGATGTTTTCGAAGAACCAGTCCGAGGCGCGGTTCGTGGTGTCGTACGCGTAGTGGTAGCGGGTGGTCGCGTTGCCGCCCCAGCGCCGCACCGGCAGGTCGAGCTCGTCCGCGAGGGCCTCGTCGGCGAAGTTCATGCCGTAGACGTGCGGGCTGATCGGGTGCCGGTCGTTGGTGAGGTCGACGAAGAGGGCCGGCCCGTCGGCCGCCGCGGCGGGTGGCGTCGCGACGAAGGCACCGGTGGTGGCGAGCAGCGTCGCGGCGGCGAGCGGGAGGAGTCTTGTGCGCACAGGAGTCCCCGAGGTGTGAAAGGCGCCCCGGGCGCGCGGGCCCCGGGCATGCGGACGGTGGGCGGGCACCTGCCGCGGTGCCGTGGGTCCAGCCCGGACCCGGTCACGCTATCGCCACGTGGCGTGACCGGTCAATGACAAACGTCGATCCCGTTGCTCATCCCCGCCGGTACTGCTCCCACCACGTGAAGGGGACGCGGTAGGCGGTGGGCGTGTCGTCGGCCGCGTGGTTGGCCAGCCCGTTGCGGCCGAAGTAGTGGTCGTGCACCTGGTTGCGGGCGGCCTGGGCGAGGTCCGGGTCGGAGACGGCGACGGCGTGGATGTGGTACGGCCAGTCGCCCTGGGACGGGTTGCGCAGCCAGGCGGCGAAGCCGACCGTGCGCAGCGCCCGCACCGCCTGCCAGCGTTGCGTGGTGGTCAGGCTCGTCACCGAGATGTCGACGACCCCGCCGCCGTCGTGGGTGCCGGCGGAGCTGGGGTTCGACGACGTGTACGAGCCCTGGCTGAGCACCAGGCCGAAGGAGAGCGTGGCGTCGGCGGCGGCGAGCATGTCGCGGGTGCGGGTGTTGACCCGGCGGCCGCCGTACGTGTCGGTGCGGGAGCCGGTGGACACGGCCCTGGTCACCGTGAACCGGCCCTCGCCGAGCCGGGTCAGCGACGTGGGTCCGGGAATGCCGTTGGCGTCGAGGCCGGTGTAGCCGAGCGACCGCTGCCAGGCCGCGTAGGCCGAGACCGTCGAGGTGCCGAAGTGGCCGTCGACGGCGCCGGCGGAGAGCAGGCCCTTGGCGTTCAGCGCGGCCTCGACCTCGCGCACGTGGCCACTCGCGCCGGGGGTGAGGCCGGTGTCGGGCTTCGGCGGGTCGACCTGCGCGGCGAGCAGGACCAGCTCCATGTCGACGGCCGGCAGCGCGGACGCCCGGCCGGCGAAGATCGCGTTGGCGCCGGCGGCCGCCGCCGCGACGGTCAGGCCGCGGGCGAGCAGCCATCGCCTCGTCCGGCCGGTCAGGGGAAGTGGCAGCGCCATGTCGAGCTCCGTTCCGTATCCACCGACACCGATGGAGTGAATCTACGGCCCGCACCCGCCCTTTGGCAAAAACTTTCTCCCGCGACGTGATCGACGAAGAGTATTGACACCGTGGGTCGTGGGCTTGCCGACCGCGGAGGGTGAGGCCCCTAGACCGGGGGAGCGGTGCCCGGCGGGAAGCCGGTCCAGCGAAGGCGCTGCGGCAGGTGGCTCAGGTCGTTGAAGGCGACCAGCGCCGGTGGCCGGTCCGGGCGGTAGAGGATCGTGGTCAGGCCGGTGTTGGCCGCGTTCAGGCCGATCCACCGCGCGTCCGGCGCGGACAGGGCGTGCCGCACGAACCAGGCGACCGTGAAGCTGTGCGTGATGATCAGCTCGTGTGGCGGGCCGTCGGGGTGGGCGTGCCGGGCGATGGCGGCGGCGGCCAGTTCGGCGCCGTGCGCGTACTCGTCGGGGGTGACCCCGGCCAGGAAGCGGGCGTACGGCTCGGGCAGCGCCGCCGGGTCCGGCACCGGCGGGACGTAGTCGCCGGCCTCCGGTGCCGCGTGGACGGGGACGCCGGGCAGGTGGGCGGCGACGATCGCGGCGGTCTGCGCGGCGCGCGGCAACGGTCCATGGTGGACGGCCGCGACCGGCAGGCGGGACAGCCGGCGGCCCAGCAGCGTGGCCTGCTCGCGGCCGTCCGGGCTCAGGTCGCCGTCGTCGACCGCGTCGCCGTGCCGGGCGAGGTGCAGGAAGCGGTGCGCCGCCATCAGTCCAGCCACCAGGTGAGCGCGTCGCGGCCCAGGGGAGTGGCGGTCATCAGCGGGAGTGCCAGGGCGGTCGCGGCCGCCACCAGCAGCACGCGCCACGCGGTGCGGCCGGCGGCGGGGGTCACGGTGCGGCGGCTGGCCACGAGCAGGGGGACGGAGAGGCCGAGCAGGCCGGGGCTGGCCAGGAAACCCAGCAGGAACAGCAGGCTGACCAGGCTGTACCCCCAGGCGAACGGGTTGAGCGGGCCGACGCCGAACGGCACCAGATCCTTCGGGTCGTAGGCGCCGCCGAGCATGCCCTGGCGGTCGCCGCCGCTGGTGGCCAGGCGGGTCAGGTAGAGGGCGACGACGAAGCACCAGGCGCCGGCGAACGCCAGGTGCGCCGTGGCCGCCGACCACAGGCCGAGCCGCCACGGCTGCACGCCGCGGCCCGGGCGGGGTGGCAGGGCGGCGGCGAGCGCGGCCACCAGCAGCCACGCGCCGGCGAACAGGCTCAGCGGCTGCGCCCGGCTCAGCGCGACCGCCGGGAACATCGCGTCCATCGTGGACCATCCGCCGGCCGCGGTCGCGGCCACGCCGTGGTAGGCGGTGGAGAGCAGCACCGGCACGCCGGCCAGCAGACCCAGCCCGCCGAACACGACGACCACCGGGCGCAGGCGGCCGTCGTCGCGGCGGCAGCGGCGCAGCGCCCACCCGGCGCAGAGCCACCCGGCGAGCGCGCCGGCCCCGGCCCCGGCCAGGACGAGCGGTGCGAACCAGCCGGGCGCGCGGGTGTGCACGTCGGCCCAGAGTGGCTCGCTCGCGCCGGGATCCAGCGGGTACCCACCGATGTGGACGATCGTCCCGTCGCGGGCGGCCCAGAAGTCGAGCAGGCCGCCGTCGTCGCGGACCGGGGTCACCTCCCAGCCGGCGGCGGCGAGGCGGTCGCGCGCGGCGGCCACCTCGGCCGGTATCGCGCTCGGCGGCACGGCGTACGAGTAGCCGATCCGGGCCGACGCCGGGTCGAACCTGCCCTCCCCGGCCAGGTCGAACGGCTGGTCGTAGTGGAGCGGGTCGCGGACGGGCGGCCGCGCGATCGCGCTGTCGACGGCCGCGCGGGCCGCCGCCAGGTCGGGCGTGGTCGCGGTTGTCCGCCAGGACACCCAGCCGGCGCCGGCCGCGGTGGCGACGGCGGCCAGCAGGGCGACGAGCGTCGCCGCGAGCCCGGGCAGCGGGCCGCGCGGCACGGCCAGCCGGCGGCGCAGGCCGCCGAGCACCAGGTCGAGGGCGTCGCGGGCGGCCGGGCGGCGCTGGCCCGGCCGGGCCGCGTCGAGCAGCGTCGTCAGGATCTCGGTGCCCCGCTCGCGGCGGTAGCGGCGGGGGTAGGCCAGCAGCAGCCTGCGGTAGGCGCGCTCCAGCGCGCTCTCCGTCTCCACCGCGGTCAGCCGATCCCGCCAAAGGCGAACCCGGCGCGGCGCAGCTTGCCGGCGGCCAGCGACGCGTTCGCCCGCAGGCGGGTCACCTCGCGCTCCAGCTCGGCGGCGCCGTGGTCGGTCAGCCGGTAGTAGCGGCGCAGGCGGCCGTCGACCGCCTCCTCGCGGTCGACGGTGAGCAACCCGTCCTCGGTCAGCCGGTCGAGCGCGGCGTAGAGCGTGCCGGCGCGCAGCGACAGCCGCCCCTCGGAAAGGTCGGACACCGCGCGCATCACGCCGTAGCCGTGCAACGGCTCCTCGGCGAGCGCGGTGAGGATGAAGAACGTCGGCTCCTGCATCGCCATGCGGGCAACGTACCGGCCATCGGTATATGCCGTCAATCGGCAGGAGGCTCGGCGCGCTTCGCGGCCCGCGACATCATCGTCGCCCCGCTGGTCAGGGCGCGGCGCCACGGGGGTACGCCGTCGATCTCGATCTGCAGCGAGAAGCTGAGGAACGTCCGGATGAGCACGATCAGCCCCAGGACCCCCACGCTCTCCAGGGTCGGGGTCACCGCGACCGTGCGGATGAGGTCGGCGGCGACCAGCACCTCCAGGCCGAGCAGCAGCGCGCCGCCGAAGAGCTCGCGCAGCGACTGGTACGCCCGCCGGCCGCTCTCGCGCCGCCACACCCGGGCCGCGACCACGACCGACCAGACCAGGCCGACGACCAGCACCGCGGCGCCGATCAGCTCGAAGCCGCGGGCGACGTGCTCCATCAGGTCCTCGAACCCCACGGCGGCACGCTACCAACAAAACGGGCTATCCAGGCGCTACCCTGTGTGATCGCACAAATACATCTAGTCGCGAGGAAGCCCCGCATGCCCATCACGTCCGTCGCTGGCCTCCTGAGCGCCAGCGAGGCCGCCCGCTGTGCCGTCGTCGTCGAGCAGAAAGGGGACGATCCGGTCGAGTACCGTGAACGGGTCATGGCCGGCCTGGTCCTGCACCGCGCCATCGCCCGCGGCCGCTCGTGCGACTTCGTGGTCGTGGGCGGCGCCGGCGGCGACGCACCGCCGGAGGCGATCCGCGAGTGGTGCGCGGGCAGCGACGCCGAGCCGGTCATCTGCCACGAGTCGCGCAACACGCGCGACAAGGCCGAGTCGATCGCCCGCTTCGCCGCCGAGCGGCGCACCACGGCGGTCATCCAGGTCACCGCGCTGTACCACTCGCTGCGCGCCTACCTCACCACCGTCGCCGCGCTGCGGGACAGCGGCGCCGCCGTCCCCGTCCTCAACTACGTCAGCGACGCGGACGACGTGGCGAGCATCCACGCCTGCGTACTCGACGAGATCTTCCTGGCCAAGGAGCTCGACGACCGCCTCGGCTTCGGCCTGGAGCCGGACGCCTACACCGCCTACCTCCAGGCGTCGCGGGAGATGCGGGCGACCCCCGGGCACCGCACCTACCTCGCCCGGCGGCACGGCGAGGCGCGGCGGCTCGTGGCGTACTCGGAGATCGGCAAGGGACACCTGGTCACCGGCCTGCCGACCAAGGAGATCCTCAACAGCTACCTGCCCTGGACCATCGGCGCGAAACAACCCTGTCACCTTGACGTTTCCGCAGATCGGCAGGCTTGGTAGCTTGATGGCGTGCGGTCGAGGTGGCGAGAGGACGTGTGGTGACGAGGCGTCCGGCCACGTCGCTCCCGCTGCTCGGCTGGGTCTTCCTGGCGGTTCTGTATGTCGCGACGGTCTACGTGACGATCGTGACGCGGGTGCAGTGGGGCCCGGACACGGCGTTCCACCTGGCGTGGACCTTCCGGCTGCTCGGTGACTCGGAGCCGGAGGCGGTGCGGCGCACGGTCGAGTTCCTCGCCGACAAGGACGGCATCGACTGCGCCACCTCCAGCCTCCCGTGGTGCAAGCCCGAGAACTACCAGATGTACTTCGCCGGCGACTACGCCGCGACCGTCGGCCCGCGGGTGATGACGCGGCTGCTGTCGGCGCCGTTCGTCGCGGTGTTCGGGCCGTGGTCGATGGTGGGGCTCTCCGTCGTGGCGTACGCGGCGGGCGTCGCCTGCCTCACCGTCCTCGCCACCCGCATGTTCGGTCCGCGGTGGGGGCTGCTCGCCGGCACGCTCGCGATCACGCCGTGGCTCGCCGCCAACTGGGCGGTGCACGCCAACACCGAGGCGCTCGCGATGGCGTTCACCACGGCGGCGCTGCTCGCGCTGCCGCTGCGCCGCCGCACCGGCTGGCGTGACGTGGTGGCGTTCGTGGTGCTCTTGGGGCTCGGGCTCTTCACCCGGCAGTTTGCGATCTCGCTGACCGCCGGCACCGCGCTCGCCTGGCTGCTCGTGGCGGTGCGCGACCGGCAGCTCAAGAACGCGTGGGCGCCGTTCGCGCTCGCCGGCGTCGCGGCCAGCGGCGTGATCGTCTGGGTGCAGGGGCAGATGACCGCCCCGTACGCGAGCAGCTTCTCCACGTTCGCCACCTATGAGAACAACACCGGCACCCACGGCCTCGCCGAGGTTGTCGCGTCGGTGCCCGCGACGGCCGGGCGCATCGTGGCCGGCGACTGGAACCACGTCCGCACCGACCTGGTGCTGACCGCGGTGCTGCTGGCGATGCTGGTCAGCCTGGGGTGGCGCTTCCGCAGCGAGCTGTCCGCGCTGGCCGTGGGCATGATCGTCACCACGCTCGCGCTCAACCTGATCGTCAACGACGACTCGATCTTCCGGTACCACACGCCGAACTACCCGGTGTACGTGATCGCCGCCCTCGCCCTCCTCGCCGACCTCGCGGCCGGCCGCCGCCCGTCCGCCGCCACCGAGTCGCCGCCGGCGGGTCCGCCGCCCGAGCCGCCGGCACGGGTGCCGGTCGCCGCCTGGGTCGCGCTCGCCGCCGTGTACCTGGTGCTGTCGCTGGTCATCCGCAACGTCAACGTGCGCAAGGCCTCGGTGGGCAGCGGCCCCGCCCTGCCCGAGCCGATCGTGGCGAGCTGGCCGGAGAGCGTGACGCCGATCCTCGTGTACGGCGCGGCCGTCGCGCTCGTCGCCTGGCAGGGCAGCCGCCTCTGGGGCCGGTGGGGCCTTGTCGCGGCGGCACTGATGATGGTGCCGTCGGTGATGGTGCCGCTCGCCCGGCCCGAGTTTCTCGAACCCTTCGCCGCCCTCGCCGTCGCCGCGGCGCTCTGCGCGCTGCCCTGGCAGGGCCACACCCCGCGCGGCGGACCGTGGTGGTTCGGGGCGGGGGTGCTGCTGGCCACCGCGATGGACCCGTTCGCCGGCGTGGTCGTCGCGGGCGCGCTCGCGGCCTGGGCCACCCAGCTCGACCGGGGCCTGTTCCCGCCCCGCTCGGCCCGCCCGCCGTGGACCTCCGACCGCCGGCGCGCCCCGGCCCCGTCGCAGCGCACCCCGGACGTCACCGAGGCGGCACCGCGGCCCGGCAACCCGTGGGCGCCGTACCCGCTCGTCGGGGTGGCCGCCGTCGCCGCCGCGCTCGGCGCGCGCGTCGCCTCCGGCCGCGACCTCGTGAACACCGCCGCGGGCGACCCGGCGGTGGCGGTGGACTGGATCCCGGCGGGCTCCGACTTCATGCTGATCGCGGTGGCCGCGCTGGTCGCCGTCGTGGGCGTACGCGCCTGGCGGGACGAGCCGGCCGTGCCGCTCGCCTTCGGCGCGGTGGCCGCCGCGCTCGTGCTCTGCGCGACCGTCGACACGGTCACCGGCCTGCGCCCGGTGGCCGCGCTGATGCCGGTGCTCGCCCTGGCCGGCGCGGCCGCGGTGGTCCGCCCGCTGGGGCACGGCATCGGCATCCGCCTGCGGCGGCGGGAACGCTTGACTTCGAGCGCGCTCTAGCTCCTAGGCTCGCGATCATGCATTACCGCGTACTCGGGGGCACCGGTATCCACGTGAGCGTCCACTGCCTGGGCGCCATGATGTTCGGCTCGGTGGGCAACCCCGACCACGACGACTCCGTACGGATCATCCACGCCGCACTCGACCAGGGCATCAACTTCGTCGACACCGCCGACATGTACTCCATGGGCGAGTCGGAGGAGATCGTCGGCAAGGCACTGGAAGGGCGCCGCGACGACGTCGTGCTCGCCACGAAGGTGCACTTCCCGATGGGCGAGGGCCCCAACCTCGGCGGCAACTCGCGCCGGTGGATCGTCCGCGAGGTCGAGGCCAGCCTGCGCCGGCTGCGCACCGACTGGATCGACCTCTACCAGATCCACCGCCCGGACCACACGACCGACGTCGAGGAGACCCTCTCCGCCCTCACCGACCTGGTGCGGGCCGGAAAGATCCGGGCGTTCGGCTGCTCGGCCTTCCCGCCCGAGGAGATCGTCGAGGCGCACCACGTCGCCGAGCGGCGCGGGCTGGGCCGATTCCGCACCGAGCAGCCGCCCTACTCCCTGCTCGCGCGGGGCATCGAGGCCGCGGTGCTGCCGGTCGCCCAGCGCTACGGCATGGGCGTGCTCACCTGGAGCCCGCTCGCCTCGGGCTTCCTCTCCGGCAAGATCCGCAAGGACCAGCCGGTCGACCTCACGACCGGCCGCGCCGGCCTCTTCCCGGCCCGCTTCGACCCGTCCATCCCGGGCAACGCCGCCAAGTTCGAGGCGCTGGAGAAGCTCATCGCGCTCGCCGGCGACGTGGGGTGCACGCTGCCCGAGCTGGCGGTCGCGTTCGCCGCGGTCCACCCGGCGGTCACCTCGGTCATCATCGGCCCGCGCACGATGGAGCAGCTGGAGGGCCTGCTCAAGGGCGCCGCACTCACCCTCGACGACGCGACGCTCGACCGCATCGACGAGATCGTGCCGCCGGGCACCGACCTGTACCGCGCGGACGGCGCCTGGCAGACCCCGTACCTGACCGACGCGACCAAGCGCCGCCGCCCACTCGCCGACCGCGCCGCCGCGTAGGCATTGACCAGGCAAGATGCAAGATCCACCTGTCTGGGTCCGCTGCGGTTCGGCCCCGTCGTCGCTGTCGGTGACTGTCGATCAGGTGCAGGCGGTGTGAGCTTCGAGATCTTGGTGAGTTGGCGCGTTATTTCGACGCTAACTTGCCAAGATCTGCCGGAGCGGGCACCTGGGTTGAGCTGGCCGATCGCGGAGGGTGAGGCGGCAACCGCGGGCATAGCGGCAGCTCACCTCTAACTCAAAGGTCGGACTTTAGAAGGCTCACCCTGACCGCGGAAGGACTCCAGACGACGAAAACTCCGAAAGTCGAGCAGCACTAACTCCCCTAGATCTCGAAGTTCACGCCGCCTGCCCTTGATCGATGGTCACGGACCGCAACGACGATGCCGCTTTTGTTCCGGGCCGGGCGGCGAAGTCAAGGGGTACTCAGACCTGGCCCTTGTGCGGGTTGGCTGGGGGTCGGGGTGCATCAATGTGCCCTCGCAGGGGGGCGCCTTTTCGCCACAAAGGGACCGGCCGCGCATGGATCAGGGACCCGGGTGGCCGGTATGGGGGTCCCAGGTCTGCGACAAGCCAGCCGCACCCGCGCCGGCCAAGTCCCGCGGCTGCGGCCGGTCAACCCCGGCAAAGCTTTAGCGCCCAAGCCGCTCTGACGCCAGCCCGTGGCGGTGCGCGGTCAACGGCGTTGGTCCGTTGCTCGCTGGTGGGCGCATTCGTGCGCCCAGCTCGAGAGCCGCTCACGGCCACCCCTTGGAACAGATCGTCCAGGGCTGGTGCGGGGTGCAGGGGTTGGACGGTGTCCCGAGGGCCGGTGCGGGCCCGGGGCGGAGCGTGGGGTTTGGGCGGTGGCCCGACGGCTGGTGCGGAGCTCCGGGCGGGGCGCGGGGGCGTGTCGCGCGGGCCTGGCAGCGGAGGTCGGGGGTCTCGGCGAGCGCCAGCGAGCCGCCGACCTGCGCGGTCTCCGGCGGGAGCAACGGTCCGCCGCTGACGCGGACCCGGGCAGGAAATGCCGTGCGCCTACCAGCGGCGGAGGATGTCCTGCCAGGGTCGTAGTCGGCGTCGTTGATCAGCCCTTCGGCACGCAGGCGGGCCAGGTCACGCAGGCGCGCCGGCGCGTCGAGGGCGCCGGGGCGACCGCGGCGGCCGGTGCGCGCCCGCGCCTGGCCGCCGCGGTCAGAGGTCGAGGTCGACGCAGGCCGGGTCGTGGTCGGAGCCGTCGCCGCTGATCTGGGTGCGGCGCATCACGTGGGCGCCGGCGACCGGCAGGTCCGGGCTGGTCCAGATCTGGTCGAACAGGTTGAACGTGGTCACGCCCTTGGCCCGGTGCCGGTTGGTCCACATGTGCGGGCTGAGGTCGCCGAAGGCGTCGTCCGTCAGGGCGCCGTTGCGCTTCGGGCCGGCGATGGTCGTGCCCTTGCCGATCTGCTCGACGAGGCCGGCGTCGGCCAGTGGGGCGAGGGTCGGCGCGTCGGGTGCGTCGTTCATGTCGCCGGTCATCACGACGCGGCTGGTCATCCGCAGCTTGCGCAGGATCGCCCGGATGGCCTTGGCCTGCGCGGTGCGGCGGGCGTCGATGCGCTCCCGCTCCTGCGCGATCTCGGCCGGGCTGAGCGTGAACTCGTCCTGGATGAACTGGCTCTTCAGGTGGTTGACGAAGATCCGCAGCGGCTTGCCGTCGGGGGCGGTGACCTCGGCCTGGAGCAGGTCGCGGCTGAACACGGCGGCGCCGTCCGGGCCGGGCCAGAAGCGCCACGAGCTGATCCGGGTGATCGGCAGGCGGGAGCAGATGGCCACGTCGATGCGGCGGCGGTCGTTGCCCTCGACGACCACGCGGAACGGGTACTGGATGCCGCGCTTGTCCAGGTCGTCGCGGTGGAAGGCGTCCAGCGCGTCCTGGTCCTCGACCTCCTGGAGGCAGAGCACGTCGGCGTCGAGGGCGGCGATGCGGCGGGCGATCCAGTCGCGGGCCTTCGGGTCCTTGCCGCGCACGAGCTTGCCCTGGAACGTGCGGAGCACCCCCGTCAGCGGCGTGTCGCCGGGCACGGTCACCTCGACGACCTCGGGGTGGGCACTGGCTGGGCGCCGGTGGCCGCGTTGCCGGCGACGCCCGCGGCCTCGGCGGCGCTGGCGTTCAGCGTGGGCACGGCCTTGTCGGAGAGGGTGCGGGGAAGGTCCGCCTCGAAGGACCAGCGGGAGAAGAGATTGTTGGCGTTGAATGTCGCGATCCGGATCGACACGGGTACCGCCTCACGGTCTGAGCTGCGCTTTCGTTCAAAATAGGGCGGTACCCGGCCGCATGTTGTCAGAACTGTGACGTATCAACCCATGGACACGCCGATCGCGCCCGGAAGGGGGAGGCGCAGGGTGCCCTCGGCCGCCCGCCGGGCTGTCGCGTCTGGACAGAGGCCGACCACCAGCGCGTCGAGCCACGCCGTGTCGATCGGGTGCTCCTCGGGGATGCCGGCCTGGTAGTGGCTGAGGTTGGTGGCCACCGACAGCTGCCGGTCGCCGTCCACAGTGTGCAGCGAGATCGTGATCTGCCCGATCACGCCGCCGTCGTGCCCCCACCGCTCGCCGCACGGCGTCGGCACCGAGTAGACACCCAGCCCGTAGCCGCCCGCTTCGGGCACCGCCGGGTCCATCGGCACGGTGGTGCGCATCTCGGCGAGCTGGGCCGGCGGCAGCAGCCGGCCGCCGAACAGCGCCCGGTAGAACGTGTCCAGGTCGGACGGTGTGGAGATCAGCTCGCCCGCGGTCCAGGCCCACGACATGTGGTACCGCGCCAGGTCGCGGACGCCGAACAGCGCGAAGTGCGCGCCGGCGTGCGGGCCGCGGATCGCCGGGTCGGCACCGGGGAAGTACGTGTCCGCGAGCCGCAGCGGCCGGATGACGCGCCGGGTCACCTCGGCGGCCGCGTCGTTGCCGGTGACCTTTTCGATCAGCAGGCCGGCGAGGATGTAGCCGGTGTTGGAGTACGAGTACCGCTCGCCGGGCGCCCCGGTCGCGGGCAGCGACAGTCCGATCCGGACCAGCTCCTGCGGCGCGAACGAGGTCTGGCCCACGCTGATCACCTCGGCCAGCGTGTCGAGCAGCGCGTCGGTGTAGTTGCCGATGCCGCTGGTGTGGTTGAGCAGCATCCGGATGGTGACCCGCTGGCCCAGCTCGCCCGGGACGAGGTCGGGCAGCCACCGCCCGACCGGGTCGTCGAGCCCGACCCTCCGCTCGGCGGCGAGCTGGAGGACCGTGGTGGCCACGAAGCTCTTGGTGATGCTGCCGACGCGGTGCCGCATGCCGGCCTCGGCCGGGCGTCCGGTGGACAGGTCGGCGACGCCGGCGGCGCCCGACCAGGTGCGGCCCCCGTCGCGGACCTCGGCCTGCACGGCGGGCACCCCGGCCGCGTGCACGGCGGCGAGCGCCGCGCGGAGGGCACCGCGGTCGATCGGGCCGGCGGGCGCGGACGAAGCCGCGGCGGGCAGCCCGGCGACCACCGCGAGCAGCACGGCGGCGGCCGCGACGGCGCGCACCATCTGTCGTCTTCTCATCCGCCCATCGTCGGCGGCCGATCCCGTGAGCGCGTCACCCCACGGCGGGAACCGCGTGTCCGTCCGAAGTGGGAGGCGACGGGGGCTCATCTGATACGTGGCGGAGTGGTCGGACATCCGTCGTACGGACGGCGGGCTGCCGACCACCGTTTCGGTGGTGCAGACTGTGCCGCGTGGAAGCGCTGCGGCTCTTGGGCGGCCGATACCGGCTGGAGGACCAGATCGGCACCGGCGGCATGTCGGTGGTCTGGCGGGCCACCGACGAGGTGCTGCGCCGGCCGGTCGCGGTGAAGGTGCTGGCCGGTCGCCTCGCCACCGACGCCGGCGCCCGCCTGCGCATCCAGGCCGAGGCCCGGTCCGCCGCCCGCCTCGCCCACCCGCACGTGTGCGGGGTGTTCGACTTCGGCGAGTCGACCGACGAGTCCGGGCGCGCGGAGCCGTTCGTGGTGATGGAGCTGCTGCGCGGGCCGACGCTGAGCCAGCGGATCGCCGACGGGCCACTGCCCCCGCTCGAGGCGATGCGGGTCTGCGCCGAGGTGGCCAGCGGCGTCGCCGCCGCGCACGACGCCGGCCTCGTGCACCGCGACATCAAGCCGTCCAATGTGATCCTCACGCCCGGCGGGGCGAAGGTGGTCGACTTCGGCATCGCCGCCGCGGCCGGCCCGCTCGAAGACCTCGACCAGGACGACCGCATGATCGGCACGCCCGCCTACCTGGCGCCCGAGCGGCTCACCGGCGACCAGGTCGTGCCCGCCTCCGACGTGTACGCGCTGGGGCTGCTCGTCCACTATGTCCTCGTCGGCAGGCTGCCGTGGGCCGCCGAGACCACGACGCAGATGCTGCGCGCGCACACCTACTCCGAGCCCGACCCGCTGCCCCCGGTCGCCGGCGTGCCCGCGGAGATCGCCGACCTGTGCGGCCGCTGCCTGGCCAAGGACCCGGCCGACCGGCCGACGGCCGCCGAGGTCGCGGACGCGCTGGCCCGCGCGGCGGGTGTGGTCCTGCGACCCGCCGCCGCGCCGCGCGAGGTCGCTCCGGCCGGCGATGTGGCGGCCGACAACGAGCCGACGGTGGAGCCCGGTGGCCAGCGGCGCCGGCAGCGCACGCTCGCGGTCGCGGTGGGCGCCGCCACGGTGGTCGCGACGGTCCTGGTGGCCGCGTTGATCGCCGGCCCGGGCGGCGGCTCGCCGGGTGCGCTCGCCGAGCAGCGCCCGCCGGACGCGGAGACGACCGCCAGGGCCGGCGACCCGGCCACGGCGGCGACGGTGCCGGGCGGTTCCGACGGCGCGCAGTCCGGCGGCGGCGGGCCTGTTCCCGGCGGGCAGCCGGGCCCCGTCCCGGCCACCGGCGACGTGTCGGGCGCTCCGGCCGGCTCGCAGACGCCCACCACGACCCCGGCGCCGGAGATCACCACGGCGGAGCCCGAGCCGACGCCGTCGGTGATGCGCTCGCCCGACCCGCCGCGGACCGTCACGCTCACCTCCGACGGCGGCAGCGTCGTCGCCCGGTGCCAGCGCGACGGCGAGGTCAAGGCGCTGACCTGGAAGGCGGCCGAGGGTTACCAGGTGGTCAGGAAGGAGCCGGGGCCCGCGCTCGTCGCGCGCATCTGGTTTGCCGGCCCGACCGTGGTCCGCATGAAGATCCGCTGCGTGGACGGCTCGCCCACCTGGGTCAACTCGCCGGACTGACCTCGATCAGGTCCGCGTCGTAGGTGCCGGTCCACCGCACGGGCAGGCCGGCCGCCATCAGGTGCGCGCCCGAGTAGGTCACCCCGCCGGCCGTGTACCTGGCCGACGGGTCCAGGCCGCGCAGCGGGAGGCGGACCGGGCGTGCCGGCACGGTGCCGAGGCCGTCGAGCGGGCCCGGGTTCCAGGCGAGCACCACCACCCGGCCGCCGAGCGTGTACTGCACCGCGCAGCGCGCGCCGTCCGGACCGCCGATCCGGTGCACCTCACCGCCGGTGACGACGTCGCGGACCTCCTTGTACCGGGCGATCCACCGCGCCGCCTCGGCCCGCTCGGCGGCGCTCCAGTGCCGGATGTCCGCGCCGATGCCGAGCACGCCGGCGCTGGCCAGGACGAACCGGAAGGCGAGCGACCTCGGCCGCACGTCGAACAGCCCGGTCGCGTCGGTCACCCACGAGCTCATCAGGTGCGGCGCGTGGGCGCGCAGGAAGCCGTCCTGGATGCGCAGCCGGTCGATCGGCGCGGTGTTGTCGCTGGGCCACACCACGTCCACCCGGGACGCCATCGCCAGGTCGACCCGACCCCCGCCGGCCGCGCAGCCTTCGACGGTCACGTGCGGGTGGTCGCGGCGCAGCGCCTCCAGGATCCGGTACAGCGCGGCCACGTGCGCGCCGTCGAGGTCCGGCTCATCCAGGGGTACGCCCGTGCGGCCCGGCTCCGTGCGCGGGCGGTTGAAGTCCCACTTGAGGTACGAGATGTCGTACCCCCGCAGCAGGCCGTCCAGTGTGGAGTGGACGAACTCCTCGACCTCCGGCCGGCCGAGGTCCAGCAGGTACTGGTTGCGGATGGTGGTGCGGGGCCGGCCGTCCACCTGGTACACCCAGTCGGGGTGCGCCTCGTACAGGGCGGAGCGGGGGTTGACCATCTCCGGCTCGACCCAGAGCCCGAACTCCAGCCCCAGCTCGCGCACCCGGCCGACGAACGTGTCGAACCCGTCCGGAAACTTCGCCGGGTCGGGTGTCCAGTCGCCGAGCCCGGCGGTGTCGTCGCCGCGCCCGACGAACCAGCCGTCGTCCACCACGAACGTCTCCACGCCGATCTCCGCCGCCACCTCGGCGAGGGCGAGCTGCCCGGCGGCGGTGACGTCGAAGAACGTGGCCTCCCACGAGTTGTAGATGACCCGGCGGGTGCGGGTGAGGCGGTCGCCGGCCAGCCGCCGCTCGTACGCGTGCCAGACCCGGGCGAGCCCGTCGACGCCGTCCGCGCTGTACGCCCCGGCGGCCACCGGCGTGACCAGCGTGTCACCGGGCGCCAGGGTCAGCGGCCAGTCGACGGCGACCCGGCCGGCGCGCACGCGGGTGAGGCCGGCGGCGTCCCGCTCGGCCGCGATCCGCCACGAGCCGGTCCAGGCGAGCGCGACACCCCAGGTGGGGCCGGCGTCCGCGGCGTCCTGGACGGCGAGGTACGGCGAGAACTGGTGCCCGGTCACGCCGAGCGCGCTGCCGATCTCGAACCGGCCGCGCCACAGCTCGGTGGTCGCCGGCGTGAACTCCTGCGCCCACTGTCCACTCAGGTACGTCAGGCGGGCGCCGTGCGGGGTGGGCACCGAGAAGCCGGCCGAGCCGAACTCCACGAGCCGCAGCGGCGCGCCGCCGGTGTTTGTCAGCTCGACCCACCGCTCCACGACGTCCGAGTCGGGCGCCAGCCGGTAGTGCAGGGCGGCCCGCAGCCCGGTCGCCGCGTCGGCGAAGTCCACGCGCAGCAGCTCACCCTCGTGGGAGGCGCCGTCGAAGGTCCAGGACAGCGCCCGCGCCGGCCGCACCACCAGGTCCGGTCCGGCGAACGGGCGGGCGCCGTCCGGCGCGTACTCGACCGGGGCCACGTCGCCGGGCGTCATGTACTGCGCATTGCCCAGCCAAGCCACGGGCGAGGGGCCGTCGCCGACCCCGTGCGGACCCCAGGCGCGCAGCTCCAGCCAGCCGCCGTGCTCGGGCAGGCCGACCGTGTACTCGGTGGTCGCGCCGGTGAGCGTCCACTCACGACTCACTTCGAGAACCCTTCGTTGAGCCGCCGCTGCAGGTCCACATCGTTCCACATGGGATGGTGCGGCGCCGCGTTCGAGCAGACGAGGGTGCCCCACGCGCCGACCTCCGCCGAGCGGGCGACGGCGTGCGCACAGATCTCGGCGCCGACCGGCCCTTCCTCGAACGTGCCGTACAGCGGGGTGTAGCCGACCCACCCCTCGCCGAACACGAGCGGCACCGAGCGCTCGGCGGCCCAGTCGGCGGCGACGTCGATCCAGGTGTCGAGGGTGGCGCGCATGGCCCGGCGGTGCTCGCCGTACCGGTCGTAGAGCCAGCGGTCCCACTTGACCGGGTCGCACCAGTCGTGCGTGTACATCTCGCGGTGCCGCACGGCCGTCGCGTCCAGGCGCCACCGGTCGGCGGCCGGCGGCTGCCAGTCGTCCAGCGCGGGAGCGCCGTCCCGCAGCAGCTCGGCGTAGGCGCGCTCCTGCGGGTACGGGCGGGTGCCGTCGCGCAGCGCGAACTCGTCGACGAGCTGGTCGAGCACGCCGTACACGTACGGGTGGAAGACCGCGACGTCGGCGTTGCGGGGCAGCCCCCGCATGTACCCGACGGGCACCCGCGCGTAGTTGGCGGTGACCGGCACCTGCGGGTGGCGGGCCCGGAAGCGGTCGATGCCGCCCTCCAGGTACGGCTGGAGGCCGAGGATGGCCGCCTCGCCGCGGGTGCCGGTGACGTCGGCGAGCCGGCCGATCTGCACCTCGTTGTGCAGCTCCACGAACGCCACCCGGTCGTCGAGCCCTTCGGCCTTGAGCAGGTCGACGAGGGAGGCCAGGGCGTCGGCGAGCGCGTTCGCCCGGTCGGCGGGCGGGATCGCGGTGACCGCGCGGTGCCAGGAGTCGTCGGCGAGGAACGAGGGGCTCTGCTGGTACTCCCAGCTGGACACGATCACCGTGAAGCCGTGCCGGGCCGCGCCGCGGAAGAGCGCGAGCAGCTGGGCCCGGCCGTCGACGGTCGTGGTGTGCCGCACGTCGTACCAGCGGGTGCGCTGGCCGTAGTCGCCGCCGAGGCCGCTGAGCCGCAGCGCGCCCGTGTCCAGCGAGGTGCCGAACAGCAGCAGCGGCATCGCGCAGATCCGGATCGTGTTGTAGCCGCGCTCGGCCGCCTGCCGGTACGCCTCGTCGAGGTCCTCGAAGGGCTCGCCGGGGCCGGTGCGCGTGTACCAGGTGAAGTCCCAGAGCGTGATGGTGAGGCGGTCACTCACTTTGTGGATCCCATCAGTAGGCCTGAAACGAAGTGGCGCTGGAACGCGAAGAAGACGATCGCGGTCGGGATGGCGGCCATGATCGAGGCGGCCGCGACGACGTTCCAGTTGCTCACGTAGCCGCCCTGGAGGTTGAGCAGCGCCGCGGTGACCGGAAACTTCGCCTGGGTGCGCAGCACGGTGATCGACCAGATCAGGTCGTTGAAGATCCAGGTGGTGGCGAGCGCGCCGAGCGCCGCCAGCGACGGCCGGCACAGCGGCATGACGATCCGCGCGTACACCGCGAGCGGTCCGGCGCCGTCGATCCGCGCCGCCTCGGTCACCTCGGCCGGGATCGAGCGCATGAAGCCGTGCAGCACGAACGTGTAGAAGCCGAGGCCGAAGCCGACGTGGATGGCGATCAGGCCGACCAGCGTGTCGTAGATGCCGAGCGACTCGGTGATCCGGGAGACCGGGATCAGCAGGATCTGCGGGGGCAGCAGATTGCCCGCCAGCATCACCAGCAGGATGGCCCGGCGGCCCGGGATCGGGTACCGGCTCAGCGCGAACGCCGCCATCGACGACAGCAGCAGGCTGAGGACGACCGCCGGCACCGTCACCTGCACGCTGGTCCACAGCGCCGCGCCCATCGAGCCCTCGCCGAACGCGGTGCGGAAGCCGTCGAACGTGAAGCTGTCCGGCAGCGCGGCCGTGCCCCGGGCCGCGATGTCGTCGAAGCTGCGGATCGAGATCAGCACGACGAACACCATCGGCGCGACCCACAGCAGCGTCAGCGGCACCATGATCGCGTGGAACAACCGGGAGGATCGCGCGGTGGTCACGCCACCTCCTCCTTCAGGGTGCGTACCAGGTACGTGATGATGAACAGCAGCGCGAGGGCGAAGATGACGACGGCGACCGCGGAGGCGTAGCCGAGGTTCAGGAACGTGAAGCCCTGCTGGAACATGTAGGTGCTCAGCAGCTCCGAGGAGTGGTACGGGCCGCCCTGCGTCATCGCCCACACGATGTCGAACGTGCGCAGCGAGTCGATCACGGTCACCGCGAACACGACGGTGTTGACGCCGCGCAGCTGCGGCCAGGTGACGTACCAGAAGCGCTGCCACGGCCCGGCACCGTCCACGGCGGACGCGTCGTCGAGGGACGGGTCGGTGCCCTTGAGGCCGGCGAGGTAGAGCACCATCACGTAGCCGACCTGCCGCCACACGGCCGCGACGAGCACGGCGTAGAGGGCGGTCTTCGGGTCGGCGAGCCACTGCCGTTCCAGGCTTTCCAGCCCGACCGCGCCGAGCATGGTGTTGACGGTGCCGTCCGGCTGGTACTGCACGCGCCAGAACAGGCCGGTGACCGCCAGCGAGAAAACCATCGGCAGGTAGATCGCGCTGCGGTAGACGCCGACGCCGCGGCGTGGCTTGTTCAGCGCGACGGCCAGCGCGAGGCCGCCGGCCACGGAGAGTCCTCCGAAGCCGACGGCCCAGATCACGTTGTTGCCCAGCGCTTCCCGGAACACGTCGTCCGAGAAGAGGTCGCGGTAGTTGTCGAGCCCGACCTGCTCGGGCGCGCCGAGCCCGTTCCACCGGGTGAGCGAGAGGTAGAAGCTGTTGAGGGCGGGCCAGAAGACGAGCCCGACCTCGATGGCGGCGGGTACGAGCAGGAAGAGCCACACCACCGGCGAGAGGTGGCGCCGTTTTCTCGATGCGGCGGCAGCCGTCACGAGCCCCGGACCTTCTGGGCAGAGGACTGCCAGGTGGCGAGGATCGAGTTGACGTCACCGGGGGAGTCGAGAAACTTCGTGAGCGCGGTGTCGGCGGTGCTCTGCAGCTCGTCGCTGGAGTCGCGGTTGAAGAACTGGGTGATCGCCGCGCTCTCGTTCAGCAGCTTGATGCCCTTCTGCACCAGCGGGGAGAACCCGGAGGTGCTCACCTGTGGCGAGGTGGGCAGGTTGGACGACGCGGACTCCTTGATGAACAGCTCCTGCGCCGGCGCGGACGCCAGGTACGAGAGCAGTTCCTTGGCGCCGGCGACGTTCTTGGACTTGGCGCTGGCGAAGTACCCGTCGGTCGGCGCCTCCTCAGCCACCGGCACGCTCGGGTCGATGATCGGCACCCGGAAGAAGTCGATGTCGTCGACCACGTCCTTGGGCACCGACTGGGTGATGAACGCGCCGATCAGGTACATGCCGGCCTTCTTGCTGGCCAGCGGCGTGACCGCGTCCTGCCACGAGTACGAGCGGCCCTTCGGGTCGATGTAGGGCAGCAGCTCGCGGTAGTGCTCCATGACCGCCTTGACCTCGGGGCCGTCGAAGGAGTGCTTGCCGGCCAGCAGGTCGCGGTGGAACTGGGCGCCGTTGACGCGCAGGTTGAGGTAGTCGAACCAGCCGGAGGCGACCCAGGGTGTGGAGCCGGTGCCCATCGAGAGCGGGGCGACGCCCTTGGCCTTGAGCGCCTTGCACAGGTTGATGAACTCGTCCCACGTGGTCGCCGGCTGCACGCCCCACTCCTGGAACGCGCTCTTGCGGTAGAAGACGCCCCACCAGTAGTAGTTCGTCGGTACGAAGATCTGCTTGCCGTCGGCGCCGGTGGAGAGCTCCTTGAGCGCGGGGGAGAAGCTGGCGCAGGCGCCGTCTCCGCTCCACAGGTCGGAGACGTCGAGCAGGAAGCCCTTGCCGGCGTAGTCGCGGGCCACCGAGCCGGCGTACCAGGTGAGCACGTCCGGGGGCGTGGCCGAGTTCAGGTACGTCGGCAGCTGGGCGCGGAAGGTCTCGATCGCGATCGTGTTGAGGGTGACCTTGGTCTTCGTGTAGCCCTCGACCACCTTTGTCAGCGCGGCCTTGGGGGACGGGTCGGACAGCGACGACTGGAGCGTGAGGGTCGCCGAGGAGCCGCCGCCGCTGTCGGAGCTGCTTGTCGCGCAGCCGCCGAGGAGGGCGGCCGCACCCAGGCCGCCGAGGCCGGCCAGGAAGCCGCGGCGGCTGAGTTCGCTGTGAACCATCGTTGTCCTCCTGCGAAACAAGGCTTCCGGGGCTGGCGGGATCCATGACTGGGCGCGGAGCGACCAGCTCGGATCGGGCCGGCGGCCGGGACGGATGCGAGCGGATGTGAGCCAGTTGGCTTTGTAAGCGGTGTGTTTCCGAAAGGTTGCATCAGCCGCAGCCGGCTGTCAAGATATCTTCGTAATTAATGATTAGTTGCTGGGGGTCGTAGGTGAGTCGCCGCCTTGAGGGCAAGAATGCCCTGGTCACGGGCGCTGCGTCAGGCATCGGCGCGGCTTGCGCGCGCCGCCTCGCGGCCGAAGGGGCCTCGGTCGTGCTCGCCGACCTGCGCCCGTGCGACGGCGTGGTGGACGGCCGCTCCCTGCCGGTGCGCGCCGACGTGTCCGACGAGGGGGACTGGGCCGCGCTCGTGGCGGCCGCCCGCGAGCGCTTCGGGCCGATCCACGTCCTTGTCTCCAACGCGTACGCCGTCGAGGTCGCCCCCGCCCACGACACGAGCCGCGCCTCCTGGGACCACCAGATCGCGGTCAGCCTCACCGGCACGTTTCTCGGCGTCCGCGCCTGCCTGCCCGACCTGCGCGCGACCGGCGGCAGCGTCGTCGTGGTGTCGTCGGTGCACGCGCTGGTCGGGCTTCCCGGCCGCCCCGCGTACGCGGCCGCGAAGGGCGGGCTTGTCGCGCTCGCCCGCCAGCTCGCCGTGGAGTACGGGCCCGAGGTGCGGGTCAACACCGTGCTGCCCGGTCCCATCCTCACGCCGGCGTGGGACGGGGTCTCGGAGGCTGACCGTTCGCGCAGTCTGGCCGAGACGATCGCCGGACGCTTCGGTACCCCGGACGAGGTGGCCGCGGCGGTAGCGTTCCTCGCGTCGCCGGACGCCAGCTACGTCACGGGCGCCAGCCTCGTCGTCGACGGGGGCTGGACAGCGGTGAAGTCGTCATCCTGACAGGTCGGACGGAGCGAGGTAAGCAATGCAGCAGTACGCGGCGCGCGGCGTGCACGGCCAGACGGTGGAGGTCATCGCACAGCGGATCCTCACCGGCCAGTTCGCCGAGGGCTCCACACTGGACATCACGGCGCTCCAGGCGGAGTTCGACGTCAGCCTGACCGTGCTCCGCGAGGCGCTCAAGGTGCTCGCCGCCAAGGGCATGGTCGACGCGCGTCCCAAACGCGGCACGTTCGTGCGGCCCCGCGCCGACTGGAGCCTGCTCGACGGCGACGTCCTGCGGTGGCAGTTCGCGCGCGCCGCACAGCCGAGCCTCTTCGAGGACCTGCACGAGCTGCGCAGCATCGTCGAGCCGGGCGCGGCCAGCCTCGCCGCCGTCCGCGCCACCGACGCCGACGTGGCGGCCCTCGACGCGGCGCTCGCCGCCATGGCCGCGGCCGGCTCCGACGCGGCCGCCGCGGTCGCGGCCGACCTCGCGTTCCACCGCGCGCTGCTCTCCGCGACCCACAACGAGCTGCTGGTACGGATGGAGGTCGTGATCGAGACCGGCCTCGCCGAACGGGACCGCATGGTGCACGGCGCGCTCGGCACCGACGACCCGGTCCCCTCGCACCGCGCGGTGGTCGACGCGATCCGCGCCCACGACCCGGCGTCCGCCGCCGACGCCATGCGGCTGCTGCTCAAGAAGGCCTTCGACGACGTCGCCCGGATCGGCTCATGAAGATCGACCGGGTCGAGACGTTCCTCGTGCCGCCCCGCTGGCTCTTCTGCCGCGTCACGACGGACGAGGGGATCGTCGGCTGGGGCGAGCCGGTCGTCGAGGGGCGCGCCGAGGTCGTGCGGGCCGCGGTGGACGTGCTCGCCGAGTACCTTGTCGGCGAGGACCCGCTCCGCGTCGAGCACCACTGGCAGGTGCTCACCAAGGGCGGCTTCTACCGCGGCGGGCCGGTGCTCTCCAGCGCCGTCGCCGGGCTCGACCAGGCGCTGTGGGACATCGCCGGCAAGGCGTACGGCGCACCGGTGCACGCCCTGCTCGGCGGCCCGGTCCGGGACCGCGTCCGGGTGTACGCGTGGGTCGGCGGCGACGACCCCGCCGAGATCGCCGAGGCGGTGGCCGCGCACGTCGAGGCGGGCATGACCGCCGTGAAGATGAACGCCTCCGGCCGCCTGGCCCCGGTGCCCACACTGGCCGATGTGGACGATGTGGTGCGCCGCCTCGCCGCCGCCCGCGAGGTGCTCGGCCCGCACCGCGACGTCGCGCTCGACCTGCACGGCCGGGCCACGTACCCGGCCGCCCGCCTCCTGCTTCCCGCCGTGGCCGCCCTGCACCCGCTGCTGGTGGAGGAGCCGCTCGTGCCCGAGCACGGCCACCGCCTCGCCGAGCTCGTCGCCTGCGCGCCGGTACCGGTGGCCACCGGCGAGCGGCTGTACGGCCGCGCCGACTTCCTGCCCGCCCTGCAGGCCGGGGTAAGCGTCGTGCAGCCCGACCCGTCGCACGCCGGCGGCATCTCCGAGGTGCGGCGGATCGCCGCGCTCGCCGAGACGTACGGCGCGCTGCTCGCCCCGCACTGTCCACTGGGGCCGATCTCGCTCGCGGCCAGCCTCCAGATCGCGCTCGCCACGCCCAACTTCCTCATCCAGGAGCAGAGCATCGGCATCCACTACAACGGCGGCACCGAGCTGCTCGACTACCTCGTCGACCCGGCGCCGCTGCGCATCGTGGACGGTCACATCGCCCGGCTGGAGGCGCCGGGCCTGGGTATCGAGGTGGACGAGGCGGCGGTGCGCCGGGCCGACCGCGCCGGCCACGCGTGGCGCAACCCGGTGTGGCGGCAGGACGACGGCTCGTTCGCCGAATGGTAGACCTGACCTTCGAGGTCGACCTCGTCCACGGTGGACGGTGGACGAGCCTGCGCGCCGGCCCGCGGGAGTGGCTGTGGCGCGGCACCGCTCCCGGTCGCTCGGCGGTGCGGCCCGGTGACGCGTTCGTGGACGCCGGCGGCCTGGAGGAGTGCCTGCCGACCGTGCGCGGCACGCCCGACCACGGCCACGTGTGGTCCCGCCCGTGGCACCCGCCGGGCGTCGTCGAAGGCCCGGACTTCGCGCTGCGCCGCGACATCTGCGTCGTGGACGGCGCGGTGGTGGCGGCCTACACGCTGACCGCCGCACCCGGCTTCCGCTTCCTGTGGGCCGCGCACGCGCTGCTCGACCTGTCGCCGTCCGCGCGCGTGGTCGCCCCCGCCGGCGTACCGACAAGGGTCTTCCCGCTGTCCGGCCCGTGGTCCCACGGCCCGTGGCCGGCGCCGCTCGGCGCGCGGCTCGACGTCTGCGGCCCGGACGACGGCACGGCGACCGGCGCCATCCTGACCGACTGTCCACAGGTGACGGTCGAGGACGGCGAGGCGCTGACCTTCGCGCTCGCGGCTCCCGGCCAGCCGGTCTCCGTCGCCCTGTGGCGCAACCTGCGCGGCTGGCCCGCGGGCGACCCCTACCGCAGCATCGGCGTGGAGCCCATGCTCGGCCGCGTCTTCGACCTCGCCGAGGCGGGCCCGGACGACGCCGCCGTCGTGCCCGCGTCCGGCACGCTGCGGTGGCGCCTGACGGTCACCGGCCGCCGGGGCCAGCCAGCTCCGAACGGTAGCGCTCCAGCCGCTCCACCAGCTCCGCCGGCCGGCTGAGCGCCACGAGGTGCCCGCCGGGCATCTCGTCGATCCCGATGCCGAGACGGTCGCGGGCCTGCTCGCGCTGGAACTCCACCGGAAAGAACCGGTCGTCGCGGCCCTGCAGGAACCGGGTCGGCACGTCCGGCCACGCCTCCAGCGGCCACGGCTTTTCGAACGGCGTGCCCGACTGCGGCGCCTCCCCGCGCGCGAACACCGCCGCCTTCACCTGCGCCGGCACGTCGTGGAAGAAGCGGGTCTCCAGGTCGAACGCTTCGGGCAGCCCTTCCCGCGCCGCCATCCGCGCCGCCGCCTCGGCCTGACCGGTGTTGCCCCACCAGTCGCCGCCGGACTCGCCGGGCCGCGGGATCATCGCGTTGAGGAGCACGAGCAGGTCCACCGGTACGCGCGTGGCGACGATCGGCGCGCTCAGCCCGCCCATCGACTGGGCGACGAGCACCAGGCCGGTGCGGTCGCCGATGGCGTCGACGACCGCGTCCGCGTACTCCTCGAGTCCCGCCGCGTCGTCGCCGGCGGGCAGGTCGACGGCGATCACGTCGTGGCCGCGCTCGCGCAGCATCGGCTCCACGCGGTGCCAGTAGAAGGCGGTGCCGCCGGCGCCCGGGATCAGCACGTACGTCGCCACGTCAGGCGTCCCTGCCGGACAGCGGGGCGGGCAGCCGGGTCTGGAAGTCGACGAGCCCGACCCAGGTGGGGCGCACCGCGATGCGCGCCATCCGCAGCCCCGGCCGGTCGATCTCGGCGATGTTGCGGGCGCCCTGCTCCGGACCGTAGTAGTGGTGGTGGATCCACGCGTACTCCGGCACGAGGCCCTCGACCTCGGTGACCTGCGCGGGCCCGCGCAGCAGCAGGATCTCCGGCGGCGGGCCGGGCCGGTCGATGGTCACGGCGACGTGCGGCCGCGCGCGCAGCGCCCGGATCTTCCGCGCGCCCTCGAAGGTGGCGAACACGAGCTCCTCGCCGGTCCACTTGAACATCATCGGGAAGAGGCGCGGCGTGCCGTCCTTCGCCACGTACGCCATCCGGGCCAGCTCGGTCGAGGCGAGCAGCCCGCGGGCCAGCTCGGTGCCGAGCAGCCGCACGTCGCCCTGCGGCAAGGTCATCAGATCCGTCATGCTCCTAACTTAGGAGCGACTACCACTAACACGCAAGTACAAGCTAATGTTTTCGTCGTGACTGGGAAGCGGACGTACGCCGACCCCTGTGGCGTGGCGCGGGCCTTGAGCGTGGTGGGCGAGCGGTGGGCGCTGCTGGTGGTGCGCGAGCTGCTGTTCGGCCCGAAGCGCTTCAGCGACCTGAGCCGCGGCCTGCCCGGCATGAGCCAAAACGTGCTGTCCCAGCGCCTGCGCGAGCTGGAGGAGGCCGGCGTCGTGCGGCGCGGCCGGCTTGGCCCGCCGGCGAGCATCCAGGTGTACGAGCTGACCGACCGCGGCCAGCGCCTGGAGCCGGTGCTGCTCGCCCTTTCCGCGTGGGGCAGCCGCCTGCCCCTGCCCAGCGGCGGCGAGCTGAGCGTCGACGCGCTGATGCTCGCGCTCCGCTCGACGTTCGACCCGTCCGCGGCCGGCGACCTGTCCGCGCGGGTCGAGCTGCGACTGGGCGACGACCGCTTCCGCGTCGAGGTGGCCGGCGGCGCGCTGAGCCTGGCCCGCGGCGGCTACACCGCGGCGCCGGACGCCGTCCTCACCACGGGTCCGGCGACCCTGCGCGCCCTCGTCTTCGCCGGCCGCAGGACGGCGGACGCGCTGCGCAAGGGCGACCTGCACATCGACGGCGACCGTAAGGTGGCCGAGCGCCTGCTGCGCTGCTTTCCCCGCCCCGCGGCCGAAGCCGTTGAGTAATCGTCATCTCACGGTGTGCTGGGCCACTGGTCGCAGTCTATGGGTGCGCTCGCGGTGCGCGTAGCCTTGCCGCATGGCTTCTGGTGTGGACAAGGGGGACCTGGTCCCGGACTTCGATCTGCCCGACCAGACCGGCACGTCGCGGCGCCTCTCCGAGCTGCTCGCCGGCGGGCCGGTCGTCCTGTTCTTCTACCCGGCGGCCTTCACCCGGGGCTGCACCGCGGAGAGCTGCCACTTCCGCGACCTCGCCCGCGAGTTCAAGGCGGCCGGCGCCCAGCGGGTCGGCATCAGCCGGGACAGCGTCGAGCGGCAGCGCGAGTTTTCCGACAAGCACGGGTTCGACTACCCGCTGCTGTCGGACGCGGACGGTGAGGTGGCGGAGGCGCTCGGCGTGAAGCGGAAGCTGCCGCTCGGTCCGATGAGCATGAAGCGGATGACGTTCGTCATCGGCACCGACCGCCGCGTGCTCGGCGTCATCCACAGCGAGCTGTCGATGGACCAGCACGCCGACCGTGCACTGGAAGTGCTGCGCAACCGCGGCGTCCGGCACTAAGCCCTAGTCGTCGAGGGTCTCGGCCGGGGAGACGCCGTAGGCGCGGCGGTAGGCGGCGGCGAAGCGGCCCAGGTGCACGAAGCCCCAGCGGCTGGCGACGCTCGCCACCGTGGCCTCGCCGCGGCTGTAGACGCGCAGCTCCTCGTGGGCCCGGGCCAGGCGCAGCCGGCGCAGGTAGGCCATCGGGGAGAGGCCGACGTGGCGGTGGAAGCCCTCCTGCAGCGCGCGCACCCCCACGCCGGAGATGCGCGCCAGGTCGTGGACGGTGACCGGCAGGGCGGGATCGGCCTCCATCACGTCGATGGCCCGCTTGACGTGGCGGGGGCGGCTCGGCCGGGCCTGCTCGGTGAGCTCGTCGTGGTACGGGTGGTCGGCGGCCAGCAGCAGCCCGGTCAGGATGCCGTGCCACAGCCGGCCCGCGATCATCGGGTGGTAGATGAGGCCGCCCTCGTCGTGCAGCTCGGCGCCGGCCAGCCGCACCAGGCGGGAGAGGCTGCGCCCCGGGCCGCTGGTCAGGTCGAAGCTGCGGGACAGCCGCAACGGCGCCCGCACCGGGTGGCCCAGCAGGCTCTCCAGCTCCGCCTCGAGGCCGGCCGGCTCGATCTTCGCGCTCAGCAGGCGGCAGTCGCGGCTGATGCGGGGTGCCGAGACGCCGGCGCCGGGGCGGTACAGCGTGGCCCGCTGGGGTGTCGCCATGACCAGCTGGCCGGACTGCACGGTCTCCGCGCAGCCGGCCAGCGGCAGGTCCATGTGGTAGGTCGTCATACGGTCGATCTCCACCGAGATCTCCGCGCCGAACCGGATCTCGGCGAGCGTGACCGGCCCGAGCTGGAGCACGTCCAGGTCGAGCGCGAACGTGTCGGCGGACCCCCGGACGTCCATCGCGATGGCGTAGAAGTACTCGGCCACCAGGGCCCGGGTCTCGTCGACACTCTTGGTGACAAAGGACATCGACGGCGGCATCCTTCGGAGTATGCCGGCTGCCGCCAGGGGGAGCGTAGGACAGCGGGTCCCCGTTACGTACCAACGCGTTGGGCGATCATCCAAAGATGGCCGAAGGGGTCGGCGAGGCGCCCGCCGCGCTCACCGTAGGGCTGGTCTTCGATCGGAAACACCACCGTGGCCCCGTTTTCCTCCATCCGCCGGCCGACCGCGTCCGCGTCGTCCACGTACAGCGCCATCACCACCGGCGAGCCACCGAGCGTCGGCGGCGCCGGATCGCCGTCACCCTCGTCCTTGACCGCGAACGTCACGCCGCCCAGCTCCAGCTCGGCATGGTGGATGCGGCCGCTGGCCTCGTCCGTGAACCGGCTGATCTCCTTGGCGCCGAAGGACCTGGTGTAGAAGTCGATTGCCTGCGCGGCACCTTTCACCACGAGGCGGGCGTACAGATCACTCATGCCCCGATCATGCCGCCGCACCGGGCCGCCGCATTGTAAAAATGCGCCCGCAGAGCTACAGGGGCACGTGGTTGCGCTCCTCCGGCGAGCGCGGCGTGTACTCGCTCGGGCTCTGCCCCGCGAACGAGCGGAAGTCGTGGATCATGTGGGCCTGGTCGTGGTAGCCACAGTCGGCCGCCAGGCGCGCCCAGTCGCCGCCGGTGCCGGCGAGGCGGGTCGCCGCGGCGGACAACAGGCGCTGAAACCGACGTACCCGGGCAAATCTCTTGGGAGCCAGACCCACCTGGGCGCCGAACAGGCGCACGAGCCGCTTGGTGGTCCAACCCAGGCGGTCGGCGGCCTCCGCGACGGACGCCCCACCGTGCAGGGCGGCCACCGCCGCGCGCAACGCCGGGTCCGGCCGCGCGGGCTCGGCGGCCGCGAGCAGCGCGTCCTCGACCGCGGCCCGCACGGCCTCGACGGAACCGGCCGCCAGCAGCCGGTCGCGCAGCGCCGCACCGCGGGCGCCCCACACCGCGTCCAGCGGCACCAGCAGGTCGGAGGTCTCGGCCAGGCCGGGGAAGAACGGCGCCGCACCACCCGGCCGGAACGCCACCCACACGATCGCCCGCTGGTCGGCGGTGTCCACCACGGCCGGGCGCGTGCTCGGCCCCTGCAGCGCCGCCCCGCCGGTGCGGACCGGCGCGAGGCCCTCGGGCGCCGAGTACAGCGCGTCGCGGTCGAGGTTGACCAGCAGCTGCACGGTGCCGGTGGGTAGCGCCCGCTCGAGGCCGTGCGCGAACCGCCCTTCGAGATAGCCCATCGAGGCGATGAAGGGCGCCAGCGCGGGTGAACGCGGCCGCATGGCTCGACCCTACCGAGGAGCGGGCACGCGCGGTTAGGGTGAAACCGTTCAGGGGGAAAGAGCAAGAAGGAGTGCCGCGTGTTCGTCGACATGCCACTTGACCAGTTGCGCGCCTACCGGCCGGAGCGTGACGAGCCCGACGACTTCGGCGCGTTCTGGACCGCCACGCTCGACGCGGCCCGGGCGGCGGCGGTGCCGGCCACGTTCACGCTTTATGACAGTCGGCTGTCCACAGTGGATGTTTACGACGTGACGTTCAGCGGCTTCAAGGGGCATCCGATCAAAGGCTGGTTCCTCGCGCCGCGCGGCGCCGAGGGCCCGCTGCCGTGCGTGGTCGAGTTCATCGGGTACGGCGGCGGCCGTGGCCTCCCGCTCGACTGGCTGTCGTGGAGCGCCGCCGGGTACGCGCACCTGGTCATGGACACCCGCGGACAGGGCAGCGGCTGGCTCGCCGGCGACACCCCCGACCCGGCCGAGGCCGGCGGCCCGCACACGCCCGGCTTCATGACCCGCGGCATCCTCGACCCACACACCTACTACTACCGCCGGCTGATCACCGACGGGGTACGCGCCGTGGAGACCGCCCGCGAGCACCCGCTCGTCGACAACGCCCGCCTCGCCATCTGCGGCACCAGCCAGGGCGGCGGCATCGCGGTCGCGGTGGGCGGCCTTGTCGACGGGCTGGCCGCGGTGATGCCGGACGTGCCGTTCCTGTCCCACTACCGCCGGGCCACCGAGATCACCGACAGCGCGCCGTACTTCGAGCTCACCACGTACTGCAAGACGCACCGCGACCACGTGGAGAAGGTGTTCGACACGCTGCGGTACTTCGACGGCGTCAACTTCGCCGCGCACGCCACCGCGCCCTCGCTCTTCTCGGTCGCGCTGATGGACGACGTCTGCCCACCCTCCACTGTGTACGCGGCGTACAACCACTGGGCGGCGGAGAAGGACATCCGCGTGTGGTCGTACAACGGGCACGAGGGCGGCCAGAACGTGCAGCGGGTCGAGCAGATCGCCTACCTCGGCGAGCTCCTCAAGCCCTGATCAGTGCGACTCGCGGCCGACGTCGGGCCCGCTGCCGCCGGTCAGGAAGTCGAGGTCGGCGCCCTTGTCGGCCTGCATGACGTGCTCGACGTAGAGGCGCTCCCAGCCGCGGCTCGGCGCCGCGAACGCGGCCCGGCTCGCCTCCGACGGATCCCGGGTGGCCAGCTCCTCGACGGGCAGGTCGATGTCGAGCCGGCGGGCCGGCACGTCGAGCACGATCGGGTCGCCGGTGCGCACCAGCGCGAGCGGCCCGCCGACCGCGGCCTCGGGCGCGGCGTGCAGCACCACCGTGCCGTACGCGGTGCCGCTCATCCGGGCGTCGCTGACCCGCACCATGTCGCGCACGCCCTTGGCGAGCAGCTTGGCCGGCAGCGGGAGGTTGCCCACCTCGGGCATCCCCGGGTAGCCCTTCGGGCCGCAGCCACGCAGGATCAGCACCGAGGTCTCGTCGACGTCCAGGTCGGGGGAGTCGAGGCGGGCGTGCAGGTCCTCGACGCTCTCGAAGACCACCGCGCGCCCGCGGTGCCGCAGCAGCTCCGGTGAGGCGGCCGCCGGCTTGATGACCGCGCCGTCGGGGGCGAGGTTTCCCTTCAGCACCGCGATGCCCGCGTCGGGAAGCAGCGGCGTGGCGCGGCGGCGGATGACCTCCTCGTCCCAGATCTCCGCGCCGGCGAGGTGCTCGACCAGCGGGCGCCCGGTCACCGTGATCGCCTCGCCGTCGAGCAGGTCGCCGACCTCCTTGAGGACCGCGTGCAGGCCGCCGGCCCGGTACAGGTCGTCCATCAGGTGGCGGCCGGCCGGCTGCAGGTCGACCAGCAGCGGCACGCCGGAGCCGATCTCGTCGAAGTCGTCCAGCGTCAGCTCGACCCCGGCCCGCCCGGCGATCGCGAGCAGGTGGACGACCGCGTTTGTGGAGCCGCCGATCGCGGCGAGCGTGACGATCGCGTTCCGGAAGGACGCCTTCGACAGCACCTCGCTGGGGCGGCGGCCGGCCGCCACGAGGTCGACGGCGAGCTTGCCGGTCTCGTGGGAGAGCGCGAGCAGCCGGCTGTCCGGCGCGGGCGTGCCGGCGATGCCCGGCAACGTCATGCCGAGCGCCTCGGCCATGCTCGCCATCGTCGAGGCGGTGCCCATCGTGTTGCAGTGGCCGCGGCTGCGGATCATCGCGGACTCCGAGCGCATGAACGCCTCCTGCGACAGCGTCCCGGCACGCACCTCCTCGCTGAGCCGCCACACGTCGGTGCCGCAGCCCAGCGGCACGCCCCGGAAGTGCCCGGTCAGCATCGGCCCGCCCGGCACCACCACCGCCGGCAGGTCGACCGACGCGGCGGCCATCAGCAGCGCCGGTATCGTCTTGTCGCAGCCGCCCAGCAGCACCACGCCGTCGATCGGGTTGGCCCGCAGCATCTCCTCGATCGCCATCGCGGCGAGGTTGCGCCACAGCATCGCGGTGGGCCGCACCTGCGTCTCGCCGATCGAGACCACCGGCAGGTTGAGCGGCACGCCGCCGGCCTCCCACACGCCGGCCTTGACGCTCTCCGCGACGTCGTTGAGGTGCATGTTGCAGGGGGTCAGGTCGGAGGCGGTGTTGGCGATCGCGATGTGCGGCCGGCCGGAGAACGCGCCGTCCGGCAGGCCGCGCCGCATCCAGGCACGGTGGATGTACGCGTTGCGGTCGTCGCCGCTGTACCACTGGGCGCTGCGGAGATCCGTCACCGCCCGAGCGTACCGCCGCCCGCCCTCGGCGAATGTCGTGCATGATCGCCAGGCATGATGGCAGCGATGGAACAGCAGTTCGTCCTCTTCCCGGGCCGCCACCACCTGCTGACCCGCTTCCAGGCGGTGTACCTGAGCGGGCTCGTCGCGCCGGCCGGCGCCACCGTCGTGTGGGCGGTGACCTCCGCCAACCACGAGAACACCCGGCGCAACCCGGTGCCGTACCACCGGCGGGAGGCGGCGATCGAGCGGTTCAGTGTGCTCACCGGCCTGCGGTCGCTGGTGGTACCGGTCTTCGACACCGCGCCGACCGACCGGTTCGCCGACGTGACGCTCAAGAGCGTGGCGGTGGCGACCGGGCTGGAGCTGACGCCCGGGAACACGGTGGTCGCCTGCTCCACCCCCGAGGTGGCGGTGCTCTACGAGAAGCTGGGCTTCACGATCGCGCCGGTGGAGGCCGACCCCTCACTGGGCGCCCCGCCGCCTGCGCGGCCGTGGGACGTGCTCACCCGGCTGGCCGCCGGCGACGAGACCTGGCGGGAGCTGGCCCACCCGGCGACGATCGACGTCTTCGCGCGGTACCGCCTCGTCGAGCAGGTACGCACCGTCGCCAACGATCCCGTCGTCGGCGACGAGGGCGGGCTGACCGCGACCCGCGACTACCGCACCTACGTGGAGGCGTTCGCCGACGGCGCGGCCCGCAAGTGGGAGCTGGTGCGCCGGCACGTGCGCCCCGGCCGCATCGTCGACGTCGGCTGCGGCGCCGGCGCCATCCTGGAGCTCGCCGACCGCGAGCCGGCGCTGCGCGAGAGCGACCTGATCGGCGTCGAGATCGCCCGCCACCTGTACGAGGAGTGCGTGCACAAGAAGGCGCAGGGCGCGTTCACCAACCCCAACGTCCACTTCTACCGGCGCAACGTCCTGGGCGGCGCGGTCTTCCCGCCCCGGTCGGTGGACACCACGCTCACGTTCGCGCTGACCCACGAGATCTGGTCGTACGGCGAGCGGTGGGACTCGCTGCGCGCCTTCGTACAGGCCATCTACGACCACACCGTGCCCGGCGGCGTATGGGTCAACAGCGACGTCTGCGGCCCGGACGGCAAGGACCGCCCCGTCGTGCTGCGGCTGGACACCGCCGACGGCGCCAACCCGCCCGCGCCCCGCACCGGCCTCGCCGCGCTGCCACCGGCCGACGTCGCGGCCTACGTGGCGGGGCTGTCCACGCGGGCCCGGCTGGACCAGTTCGCCGAGGACCACCGCTTCCCCCTGCCGTACGAGCCGGTCGCCGGCGACCCGGCCCGCGTCACGATGCCGCTGGGCGCCGCGATGGACTACCTGACCCGCAAGGACTACACCGACAACTGGCTCTCCGAGGCGCAGGAGCAGTTCTGCGGCCTGGAGTTCGCCGACTGGAAGGCCCTGCTGGCGGACGCCGGCTTCGAGATCGACTTCGCCTCGCGCACGTACCGCAACGACTGGATCGTCGAACACCGCCTCGCGCCGGTCGCGTCGCTCACCCGCGCGGACGGCCGTCCCCTCGACTGGCCGGCGACCCACATCCTGCTCGTCGCCCGCCGCCCCCTCAACACGTAGCGGGGGTGCCCGGACCTACGTGTCGGCCGCGTCGTCCACAGCGGACAGCAGGGCCTCCAGCGAGTGCGGCGCGTCGTGTCGGATGCCGTTGACGAAGAAGGTGGGCGTGCCGGCCACGCCGCTGCGCACGCCGCTGCCGAAGTCGCGGCGGATGCGCGACAGGTAGTGGTGGCCGCCCATCGCGCGCCCGACGCGTTCGATGTCGAGGCCCAGCTTGTCCACCGCGAGCGCCAGCTGCAACGGCTTCAGCTGGTCCTGGTGGGCGAAGAGCCAGTCGTGCATCTGCCAGAAGCGGCCGCGCGCGGCGGCGGCCTCCGCCGCCTCGGCGGCGATCTCCGAGTACGGGTGCACGTCCGTCAGCGGGAAGTGCCGGTAGACGAACGCCACCTTGGTGGGGCGCTGGTGGAGTATCTCCCGGACCACCCCGTGCGCGAGCGCCGAGCCGGGGCACTGGTAGTCCCCGTACTCGACCAGGGTGACCGGGGCGTACGAGCTGCCGAGGAGGTGGTCCTCCTCGGTGACCGGCCCGCGGAGCCGGCTCATCGTCAAGCGGAAAGGATCATCCATGCCGGCATGATCGCCAATGGTGGGGTGAACACGCGTCATGCCCGCCGGGTGACCGTTCCGGCGCCGACGTCCGGGCCGCCCTCGTCCGCGTCGGCGGGCGCCGCGCCCACCTCCCGCGCGCCGGTGCCCGGGTCGCGGGCCTGCGCGTCGGCGGGGAGCAGGTGCCACGCCCGCGGGCCGTCGTCGGCGATCGACTTCGCGCGGTCCTCGGACTCCTTGTCGGCACCGGTGAAACGGTTGCCGTGCTGCCGCACGTGCTCGTCCCACGTCGCCAGCTGGTACACCTCGACGAACCGCTGCGGCTCCTCGCCGACCCGGAACAGTCCCCACCTCAGCGCGCCGGTGCGCAGGCGGGTGCCGCGGACCAGGCGCATCGCCTCCATGAACTCCTTCTCGCGCTCGGGCCGCACCCGGTACGCCGAGGTGACCAGCACCGGGCCGGCCTGCGGGTCGGGGTGGACGGCGAGCTCCACCTCGGGCCAGATCACGGCCGGCTGGCGGTCGACGTCGCGCAGGTCGGGCAGCGGCCACAGGGCGAGCGCGACCGCGTCGAAGAGCATGATGGCGGCCGCGAGCAGGAACGTCATCTCCAGCCCGATCGCCTGCGCCACGCCGCCCCAGGCCAGCGCGCCGATCGCCTGCCCGCCGGCGAAGACGACCTGGTAGACGGCGAGCCCCCGGGCGCGTACCCAGTTGGGCAGGAAGAGCTGGATCTCCGCGTTCAGGTTGGCCAGCACCACGACCCAGGCCGCGCCGGCCGGGGCGAGCGCGACCGCGACGGCGGTCAGGTCGTTGAGCGTGGCCACGTCGAGCAGGACCAGGCCGAAGATGAGGCCGGCGAGGCCCAGCAGCTTGCTGACCGACATGCGGGCGCGCAGCTTGGGCAGCGCCACACCGCCGGCGATCGCGCCGATGCCCAGCGCGGCGAGCAGCAGGCCGTACCCGTGCGAGCTGGTGCCCAGCTGCTGGCTGGCCACCAGCGGCAGCAGCGCCCACAGCGCGCTTCCGGGCAGGATGAACAGCACGATCCGCAGCAGCATGCGGCGCAGCGTGGGGGAGTAGCGCACGTACCGGCCGCCGGCCCGCAGCGCGGCGGTGAAGCGCTCCGGCGACTCGGTCGGCTTGGCGTCGCGCGGCTTCCACCGGATCAGGGTGGCGGCGAAGACGATGAACGTGACCGCGTTCAGTCCGAAGACCACCGCGACGCCGGCCTCCGCCACCAGGACGCCGGCGACCGCGGGGCCGATCGCGCGGGCCACGTTGACGCTGATCGCCCCCAGCGCCGACGCGGACCGGATCTGGTCGCGCGGCACGAGCTGCGGGATCACCGCGGCCCAGGCGGGCAGCGTCAGCGCCTGACCGGTACCCAGCGCGAACGTCAGTGTCAGCAGCAGCGGCGGCCGCATGTGTCCGGTCGCGGTCAGCACCGTCATCACGATGCCGACCGCGGCCAGGAACCCCTGGACCGAGATGAGCAGGTGCCGCCGGTCGAACGCGTCCGCCAGCACGCCGGCCGGCAGCGCGAAGAGCAGGATCGGCAGCATGCTGGCGGTCTGTACGGCCGCCACCAGCGTCTCCGCGTGCGAGTGGGTGACCAGCAGCCACTGGGCACCCACCGTCTGCATCCAGGTGCCGATGTTCGCGGCGAGAAGTGCCAGCCACAGGTTCCGGTACGCCGCCACGCGCAGCGGCGCCCATGCCTGCGCCTGGCTTTCGGCGCTCACCACCTACCGTCGGCCTGCAGCACCCTCAGGTCGGAGACGTACGGGTCCTCCGGCGCGAGCAGGAGCAGCCGCACGATCTCCCGGGCCACCGCGGCCGGCGGGGTGTAGACCGTGTCGAGGAACGAGTCGCCCACGCGCTCCTGCAGCCGGGTGGGCATCGGGCCGGGGTGCACCTGCATCACCTTGACCCCGTTGCTGCCGGTGTTCTGCGCGACCGACTCCACCAGGCTCTTGCCGTAGCTCTTGGTGGCCCGGTAGACGGGGATGCCGGGGCGCGCGACGTCGACCGCGATCGCGCCGACGTACACGACGTTGCCGTGGCCCTGTGCGCGCATGTGGCGCAGTGCCTCGCGGAGCACGTACGTGGGGCCGAGCACGTTCACGTCCACCGCGCGGCGGATCGTCTCCGGCGCCAGGTCGGTGAGCGTGCCGCCGATCCACATGGCCGCGCAGTGCGCCACCCCGTGTACGGCCCCGCGCATCGCGATCTCGTCGAACGCGCGCTCCACCTGCTCGTACTGGGACACGTCGCAGGGCATCCCGTCACAGCCGAGGTCGGCGGACGCGTCCTTCACCTCGCCGGCCTTGTCGCCGAGGATCACGACCCGGTGCTCGGGCGCGAGGGCCCGAGCCACTTCGAGCCCGAGCCCACTGGTCCCGCCAACAACCACAAACGTCTTCACCCCACGACCCTCCGCCAAGGCCGGGTGACCCCGTATCGCGCCCGCCGGGTGAGGTTGATCAGGGACCTGGTGGGCGTGTGTGCCGGCGTTTCCACCCACGAGGTCCCTGATCAACGCCGGGAGGGCTCAGATCAGGCGCAGCTCGCGCCCGCGGCGGACCGCCTCGCGGCGGCGTGTCGCGGACAGCTTGCGGTAGATGTTGCGCACGTGCGTCTTGACGGTGTTGACCGACAGCGACAGCTCGCCCGCTATCTCCACTGTGGACAGCATGCTCTGCAGGTACCGCAGGACGGTCAGCTCCCGTTCGGTGAGCGTCTCGCCCGTCTCCGGCGAGGCCGGCGGGTCGGCCGCGGCCGCCGGTGGCATGGCCGCCACGAGGTCGGCGACGAGCGGCCAGTACGCGGTGCCGGCGTCGAGGTGCGCGGCGAGCAGGTCACGCGCGTCCGTGCCGCCCCGCGTGAACACCCGCCGGAACCCCTCCGGCCCGGCCAGCCCCAGCACCGCCTCCACGTCCCGCGCGGCCCGGCGGTGGTCGCCGGTGCGGCGGGCCGCGATGGCCGCGAGCAGGCCGGCGTCCACGCGTACCGCGAGCGGGACGGCGGCCTCCAGGTCGTCCCACGGCGGCAGCACGCGCGCCGCGGCCGCGGGGTCACCGGCGCAGAGGTAGGCCCGGGCGAGGGCGACCGCGCCCGCGGCCTCACCCGCCGCGCGCCGCCCGCCGGCCTCGTCGCGGCCCGAGTCCCGGACGGCCGGGCCGAGCAGGCCGCGGGCGCCGGACGCGTCGCCGCGCGCGGTGTGCAGGTCGGCCTCGGCTATCGCCAGCCAGCGCTCCACCAGCGGCGGCAGCGCCCGGTCGGCGCGGGCCGCGGCGATCGCCCGGTGCGCCCCGGCCAGGTCGCCACGGGCCTCGGACAACCCGGCCCGGACCACCGCGACCAGCGCCGGGAACGTGGTCCCCGCCCGGTCCGCCGGCGGTACGCCGCCGTGCGCCGGAGCGGGCGGGGCCGCGCGGTCCAGGTGCGCGGCGGCCTCCGCGAGCTCGTCGCGGTGCAGCGCCACGAGGGCGAGAGCCAGGTGCGCGTGGGCGCGGTCCGCCACAGACCCGCCGGGGTACGCGCGGGCGGCCTCGCCGGCGTCCCGCAGCTCGCCCCGCACGGCGTGCACGACGGCGAGCCGCCCGGCGCACGCGGACGCGGGACGGGTGAGCCCCGCCGCGCGCGCCTCGGACAGGCCGGCGGCCAGCGCGTAGCCGGCGGCGACGAGGTCACCGCTCTCCATCTCGGCCACACCGACCGCCGCGAGCGCCACGGCCCGCGTGACCGGGTCGGCGGCGCGGAACGCCCGTTCGCCGGCGCCGACACCGTCCCCGGCCCGCCCGAACGGGGACAGCTCCTCCGTCGCGGCACCCGCCGCGGCCGGGCCGCTGTTGCGGGCCAGCGTGGCGGCGCTCGCGGGCACACCGTGGCCGCCCGCGTTCCGGGCCGGTGAGCCGGTCGCGGCCGGGCCGCCGTTGCCGCGCACCGGCGGCGTCGCCGAGCCGGCGGGACCGCCGTTGCGCATCCCCGCCGGTGTGCCGCCGGCCGTGGCGCCTGGCCGGGCCGCCGCCGCGACACCCGCGTTGGCGGACAGGTCGAGCATCTGGCGGGCGGCCGGAAGCACGGCCGCCTGGTCGCCGTACAGCTGGGCTTCGGAGAGCCGGAGCGCGGCCGCGACAAGCGCGTACCGGGCCCGCTGCCCCTGCGGCATCCGGTCGCGGTGCCGCTGCGCCAGCCGCAGGAACGCGGTCGCCGACGTGCGGTCCTGCGCGTCCAGGAAAGCGGCCGCGTACGCGAGCGCGAGCGCCGGGTCGGCCCGCAGCGCGCTGGCCGGCGGCGGCGGGATCGGCGGCGCCGGCGGCTGGTCGTTCTCCGGGCCGTACGGGATCAGCTCCGGCCAGTGCAGCACGAGCAGCTCGGTCGCCCTGTTCCAGTCGTTTCCGGCCAGCGCGTGCCGCAGCGCGTCCGGCGGCATGTGCCGGTCGGCGTGCCACGCGGCGGCCCGCCGGTGCAGGTCGGTGACCTGGTCGGGCGAGCGGCGGCGCAGCTCGGCGCGGAGCAGCTCGCCGAACATCCGGTGGTACCGGTACGCGCCCGGCCGGCTCTTGAGCGGCACCACGAAACCGTTTGTGCGCTCCAGCTCCGCGAGCATCCGCGCGGCGTCCTCCCGCCCGGTCAGCGCGTCCGCGAGCTCGCCGCTCACCGGCTCGGCGATCGACGTGCGCAGCAGCATGTCCCGCGCTTCGGCCGGATGGCCGGCGAGCACCTCGTCGACAAGGTAGCTGGCGACGCTCGGATGCTCCCCGCCGTACCCGGCGATGAACCTGTCCGGGTCCGGGTGCGCGTACAGCGAGTGCGCCGCGAAGCGCAACCCCGCCGGCCAGCCCTCGGTGCGCAGGTGCAGGTCGCCGACCCGCCGCGCGCTCGCCGGCACCCGGTGGCGGGCCAGCAGCTCGGCCGTCTCCTCCCGGGTGAACGCGAGGTCGTGCGCGTGTACCTCGGTGAGCCCGCCCGAAAGGCGCCACCGGTGCAGCCCGAGCGGCGGCTCGGTGCGCGTGGCGGCGACCAGGTTGAGCCGCCGGTCGGCGTGCCGCACCAGGAAGTCCAGCCCCTCGGCCACCGACTGGTCGACCGCCAGGTGCAGGTCGTCCAGCAGCAGCACGATCGGCCGCTCCAGCCGCGCGACCGCGGCGGCGATCCGCTCCGGGTCGGCGTCCTCGGGCACCGCGGCGCCGTGGCGGCCCAGTGCGGCGCCCACGTACGTCCAGAACCTCGGGCCGTCGCCCGCCTCGACCGTGTACCAGGCGACCGGCAGGTCCGGTTGCGCCCGGGCCCACGTGCCCAGCAGTACCGTCTTTCCCCACCCCGCCGGTGCGGCCACCAGTGTCACCGGCCCACGCGCCCCGGCATCGAGCAACCGGGTGAGGCGTGGGCGGGCGAGCGTGACCTCCGGCGGTGGTGGCACCGAGAGCTTGGACGCCAGCAGGGGGATGGCGTGCTCTTCGGTCCCGACGTGCCATTCATGCATCCGTCGCACCCCCGTGATGAGGCTAGGGGACCGTTTCGCGTACCAGGGCGGGCTTGTGGTTTTTGTCCGCCATCCGCGAATCACCCCGTTTGTGCGCTCAGCTCCCGCACCACGCCGGCGAAGCCGCGCACCAACGGCGTGTCGGCCCCGGCTACCCACGCGAGGGCGACCCGCAGCGGATCCACGTCGGTGAGCGGCACCCAGGCCAGGTCCGGGCGGGCGTAGTACCGCGCCATGCTGGCCGGCGCGAAGCAGATCGCGACGCCCTCGGCGACCTGTTCGAGCATCTCCTCGACGTTGTCGTTGGTCGGGCCCCAGTTGGGCGCGGAGCCGTCCGGGCGGGGGTTGACCGCCCACCAGTCCACCCAGGCGCGGGGCGCCCGCTCCGTCCACATGAGAGGCTCGTCGTTGACCTCCAGGACGCTTATCCCGGCACGCCCGGCCAGCCGGTGCCCGACCGGCAGCCCGGCGACCCGGGGCTCGGTGTGCACGACCTCGGACCGCATGCCTTCCAGGTCGGCCGGCAGCCAGACGAACGCCACGTCCACCCGGCCGTCGCGCAGCGCCGCCACCTCGCCGCCCCAGTCGTACCGCTTCGGCTCCACCCGCACGCCCGGGTGCCGCCGCGCGAACTCGGCCCGCGCCCGCGTGGTCAGCTCGCCCGCGCCGCTCGCCTCGAACCCGACCCGCAGCACCCCCGTGTCGCCGCGCCGGTGCCGCTCGGCGGCCGCGGTGAGCCGGTCGGCCTGGCGCAGCACCCGCTTCGCCTCGGCCACCACGTCGCGCCCCGCCGCGGTGGCGGTCACCCCGGCCGCGTGGCGGTCGAAGAGCCGCACGCCCAGCTCGGACTCCAGCGTGCGCAGGGCGTAGGAGAGCGCGGGCTGGCTCACGAAGAGGCGCTCGGCCGCCCGCCCCAGGTTGCCCGCCTCGTCGATCGCCACCAGGTACCGCAGCTGCCGCAGCTCCACGCTGCGATGATAAACGCGCTTTATCGCCTCGGTGGTCTTCTGTCTTGGACGGGCGCGGGCTCGCGGGGCGATAACGGACGCATGACTGACGCACACCGCACCCCCGCCGGCCGGGTCTGGCTGGTCACCGGCGCCGCCACCGGCTTCGGCCGGGCCATCGCCGAGGCCGCGCTCGCCGCCGGCGACACCGTCGTGGCCACCGCACGCCGCCCCGAGGCGCTCGACGACCTTGTCGCCGCCTACCCCGAGCGGGCGGTCGCGAGCGCCCTCGACGTCACCGACACCGCGCGCGTCGCGGCCGTCGTGGCCGAGGTCGTCCTCTGGTACGGCCGCGTCGACGTCCTGGTCAACAACGCCGGCCGCGGGCTCGTCGGCGCGGTCGAGGAGACCACGGAACGGGAGCTGCGCGACCTCATGGAGCTGCACTTCTTCGGGCCGGCGGCGCTCACCCGCGCGGTGCTGCCGCACATGCGCCGGCAGGGCTCGGGCGCGATCGTGCAGCTGAGCAGCATGGGCGGCCGCCTGTCGTTCGCCGGTGTGGGCGGGTACTCGGCGACCAAGTTCGCCCTGGAAGGACTCTCCGAAGCCCTCGCGGCGGAGGTCGGCGGCTTCGGCATCAAGGTGCTGATCGTGGAGCCGGGCGCGTTCCGCACCAGCTTCAACGGCGCCAACGCGCTGCTGCTGTCCCCACCCCTGCCCGCCTACGAGGAGGTCGTCGGCCCGATCCGCACGAACCTGCCCAGCGCCGACGGCAAGCAGCCCGGCGACCCCACCAAGGCCGCGGCGGCCATCCTTGCCGCGCTCGACGCGCCCGACACCCCGCTCCGCCTGCCGTTGGGCAACGACGCCGCGGACGCGATCGGCGGGTCGCTGGCCCGCCACCAGGCCGAGTTCGCGAGGTGGGAGCCGGTGGCCCGGGCCACCGACCACGCCTGAAGACCTCTCGGCGTCGGGGTGGGGCGCGACCGCCGTTTCAGAAGATCCAACCCGAACAGATCCGGGCTACCGCGACGTCCGCGGTCGTCCGGACCGTTGCTCCCGCGGCCTCACCCTCCGCGTCGCACAACCACCCCGGGCGCGGCTGGGCTGCGGCCGCGGGAGCCTACCGAGCTGGTAGCACCGATGCGCCCAGCCCGTGGGCGGGCGCCGTGGTCCAGAGCTGGGCGCATTGCTGCGCCCAGCTCCGGAGCCTGCCGCGGCTCAGCCCTACCGCGGATCGTGCAACGGTCGGACGACGGCATCGTGGCAGGACAGACCTCTTGGAAGGATCGCCACGGGAAAATGTCGGTGCGCCTTTTGGGGTGAGCTGGGCGACCGCGGAGGGTGAGGCCGCGGGAGCAACGGTCTGGACCACGACGGGCATCGCGGTAGCTCGCTGCGGCTTTGTTGTTGTGGGGCGTCCCCACCGCTTGCGGGAACCGGGTCGTGCTGGACGCGGTGGCGCTGCCCGCCGGCGTGCTGGAGCCGCAGCCGTCGGGTGCGGCGGGGTGGCTGTTCGCCAAGCAGGGGCTGCTCGTGCGGGCCGGCACCGCCGTGGAGGTCGGGGTGGCGCCGGAGGCGGCCGGCGACGTGCGGATCGGCTGGGGCAGCCCGGGCCCTGAGGGTGCGCTGATCCGGGTGCCGGCGTGCCCGAGCGGAAACGAGTGGCTGGCGTTCGCCGGTGGGTACACGGTGCGGGGGCCGGTGTGCGTGCCGCTCGTCGTGCGGGCGCACGGCCGGCAGGAGCGGGCTCGCGTCAGTGTGGGGGCGGCGTGTTGAGGGTGCCGGCGGGGGCCGGGTCTTCGGCGGCGGTGCGCGGGTGGATGAGGTAGCCGAAGCCGGCGGCGGTGAAGAACATGATCAGGCTGTAGACCGCTGCCGGTATGGCGATCTCGGTACTGTCCAGCAGGGTGGTGGCGATGACGATGGCGAGCGTTCCATTGTGGATGCCCACCTCCATGGCCGCCGCCACCGACTCGGGGCGGCCGACCTTGGCAAGGCGCGGTGCGAAGTAGCCGACGGCGAGGCTGACCAGGTTGAACAGCAGGGCGGCCAGGCCGGCGCGCTCGAAGGAGTCGGCGAGGTTTTCGCGCTCCTGGATGATCGCGCCGGCGATCACCAGCACCAGCACCACGACCGACAGGATCCGCACGGGGCGGTGCATCCGCTCCGCGAACGCCCGCCGGCGGGCCCGGACCAGCATGCCGAGCGCGACCGGTACCAGCACGATCGCGAAGACCTGCACCACCTTGTCGAACTGGAGCCCGACCTGGTCGGTCCCGTCCAGGAAGTGGTCGAGCGACAGGTTGACCACGATCGGCAGCGTGAACACCGCGAGGACGGAGTTGACCGCGGTCAGGGTGACGTTCAGGGCGACGTTGCCGCCGAAGAGGTGGCTGTAGAGGTTGGCCGTCGTGCCGCCGGGGGAGGCGGCCAGCAGCATCATGCCCACCGCCAGCACGGGTGGCAGGTCCAGCGCCAGCACCAGGCCGAAACAGACCACCGGCAGCAGCAGGACCTGGCAGGCCAGTGCGACGAGCACCGCCTTGGGAAACACGACGACGCGCCGGAAGTCGGCCACGGCGAGGCCGAGCCCCAGGCCGAGCATGACGATCCCGAGGGCGATCGGTAGGAGCACCTGGGTCAGCGCCGAATCCATGGCCGAGGATTCTTCACGTCAGCCGCGCGCCATGCCCATCGACCGAACGGGTGGCGCCGAGCGGCCGCCGCCAAGGTCGTCTATGGTGGCCGCAATGGCCAGTGCTTCTTCGGTGGAGGACCTCCGTCCCGGCGACCACGCGTGTCTGACGTACTCGGACGCCGAGGAGCGGTTGGACATCGTGGCCGCGTTCGTGCGCGACGGCATCGGCGCCGGCCAGAAGGTCGTCTGCTTCACCGACCAGAGCGGCCCGCCCGACCTCGCCGGCGAGCTCGCCGAGCGGGACGTCAAGCCGACCGACGGCGGTCAGCTCACGATCCGCGACAACGACGCGGCGTGGCTGTCCGGCGGGCAGGTCTCGGCCGCCAACATGATCGAGATGCTGAGCGTCGAGCTGGAGGCGGCACACCGCGACGGGTACGCGGGGCTGCGGGTCACCGCCGACATGTGCTGGGCCACTCGCCCGGTCGCGGCCGTCGACGAGCTGCTGGTCTTCGAGACGCGCGTAGCCGACCTGTTCGCCGAGGGCCGGCTGATCGCGGTGTGCCAGTACGACCGGCAGCGCTTCGACCACGTGACGCTCGCGTTCGCGGCGAAGGCGCACGCCCGCGCGGTCGCCGCCGCCGTCTACCACGAGGACCCGCTGCTGCGCATCTGCCGCCAGCACGCGCCGCCCGGCATCCGGCTCGCCGGCGAGATCGACTACCGGCGCGTGCCCGAGCTCAACCACGCCCTCGCGGAGGCGCTGCGGCTGGGCGGCGACATCCACGTCAACCTGGCACACCTGACGTTCATGGACGCGGCCGCGGCCGCCGCGATCGGCCAGGCCGCGCTCAGCCTCCAGCCCGGCCGCGCGATGGCGATCGTGTGCGGGCGGGCCGTCCGCAAGGTGCTGGACCTGGTCGGTGCGACCGACCAGCCGGCGGTGCGGGTAAGGCTGGCTCATGGCCGCCCGTGAGCCCGGAGCCTCACCGCCGGACGGCGCGGGCCCGACGTCCCCGCCGAACGGCAAGGTGGCGCTGGACCAGCCTTTCGACGCCGACGCCCTGTACGCGCTGCGCGCCGCCGTCGCCGCCCACGCCGCCGACCTCGGTGCCGGCGAGGAGCAGGTCGAGGAGCTGGTGGTCGTCGCGAACGAGCTGGCCAGCAACGCGGTCCGCCACGGCGGCGGCAGCGGCCGGCTCCGCCTCTGGCGCGCCGGCGACCTCATCCACTGCGAGGTCAGCGACACGGGGCCGGGCATGGCCGACAGCAAGCTGGGGTTCGAGCCGGTGCCGCTGACCGCGTACGGCGGCCGTGGCATGTGGGTCGTCCGCCAGATGTCCCAGCACGTCGACGTCCGTACCGGCCCGGACGGCGCGACCGTCAACGCGGCGTTCCTCGTACGCCCGTAGCGAGCGGACCTGACCCTCGCCCGCGGGCGGCCATACGATGCGGGCATGCCGCTGACCGCCGCGTACGACGCGCACGCCGACTGGTACGAGGACTACGTCTCCGGCCGGGCCGCGCCCTACACCCGGCGCAGCGGCGAGCTCCTCGCCTCGCTGCTCGGCCCCGGCGCGGGTGCGTGCCTCGACCTGTGCTGCGGTACCGGCGTGCGCGCCGGAACCCTGCGCGCGCTGGGCTGGACGCCGCTCGGCGTCGACCTGTCCCGCGGCCAGCTCCGCCACGCCGCCGCCCGCCTGCCGGTCGCCGCCGGCGACGCCGCCGCGCTGCCGGTCGCCACCGCGTCGCTGCCCGCGGTCGCCTGCTCGCTGGCGCACACCGACCTGCCCGACTACGCCGCCGTGCTGCGCGAGGTCGCGCGGGTGCTGCGGCCGGGCGGGCGGTTCGCGCACGTGGGGGTGCATCCGTGCTTCGTGGGCGCGTTCGCCGACTGGAGTGACCGCCCGCGGGTCTTCGTCGACGAGCGGTACGCCGACCGCTCGTACACGACGCAGGCGTGGGACCCGACCGGGGTGCGCGCGCGGGTCGGCGCCTGGCACGTGCCGCTCGCCGACCTGCTCAACGGCCTCGCGGACGCGGGGCTGCGGCTGGTGCGGGCGATGGAGAGCGGGCCCGGCGGGGTGGCCGACGTGCTCGGGCTGCTGGCGGTCAAGCCGGTCTGACGCCGGGGCTGGCGGTAACGGGCGGGGCGCTGATGTGCTCGGGCTGCTGGCGGTCAAGCCCGGCTGACACGGGGGATGCGCGGGTGCGTGTCCGGCGCGGGTTTGGTCAGACGAGGGCGGGCACTCGGGCCGGCGCGGACGCGCGGGTCGTGTGGAGGGTGCGCAGCACGCGGGTGCGTTCGTCCACATCGGAGACCGTCACCAGCAGGCAGCCCGGCCGGCTCATCACGCCGGCCGTGACGCCCAGCAGGCGCGCGGCGCGGACCAGGACGGCGGCCATCTCCTGGTCGCCCAGGCGGATGCCGAGGAAGTCGGCGCGCAGCCGTCGCCCGCCGGCCAGCAGCGCCGCGCGCCAGGCGGCGCGGGCCAGGATGCCGCGCTGGGCGTTGCGCGGCGACGAGGAGCCGATCGGGTCGGTGCCGAGCAGGGCCCGCCGCCCCTGCCGCCACGCGCCCGCCAGCAGGCGGCTCGCGTCCTCGCGCTGTGCGGGCGGCACGACCACGCCGTGCACCTGGTACCGCCGGCGACCGCCGCCCATCGTCACCTCGTGGATGGCCGCGAAGCCGAGGTCGCCGAGGAGCGTGGAGAGGCGGACCGCCGCCTCCTCGTGGTCGAACTCGGCGAGCGTGGGCAGGACCATCGGCGCCGCGGAACGCCACTCCGGGCGGCGGCGGCCGGGCACGCGGCTCACGTCGGTGCACTGGATGAGCGACGTGGCCTCGAATGCGGCGGGGAGCACGTCGGTGGGGACGACCGTTTCTGGTGTGAGTCTTGCCGGGCGTACCGGATCGTCGATCATCCTCAGTCCCCTTCCCCGCGGTTCCGCAATCACGGTCGCTGATCCGCCCGTTCGGCCGGTACACCGGCGGGGAGGACTTGAGGGAAACTTGCGCGGACCGGACCGAGTGCATTGAGGACCGCACTGTCGAGAGGGCCGTGCTGGGTGGAGGGACGCGGGGTGACCTCCCAGACAAGACCTCTGCGGCGTCGCCGTTTGGCGCGCCGCAGCGTGTTGTCCGGTTTGTCGGCGATGGCCGTGGTCGCGGTCACCGGCTGTATGGGCGGCGCTCCGGAGCGGCGTCGCATCCGCATCGCGACCGGCAGCCGCACGGCGGTCTATTTCGCGGTCGGCACCGCGTTGGCCGCCATCATCGAGCAGGAGCTGCCGGAGACCGACGCCGAGGCGATGGTGACCGCGGCGTCGGCGGAAAACGTCCAGCTCATCGTCGACAACGAGGCGGAGATCGGTTTCACGCAGTCCGACATCCTCGTCGCCGGCGCCACACCCGACCCGCGGATCGCCGCGCTCGCCCGCGTCTACGACGACCTGCTGCACCTCGTCGTGCGCAACGACGGCCCGATCAAGTCGCTCGACCACCTGCGCGGCCGGAAGGTGTCGGTGGGCGCCCGGGGCTCCGGCACCGGCGTGACGGTGCGCCGGCTGCTCGAGGTCGCCGGGCTGAGCGGCACCCAGCTCCTGACGCCGGTGGAGCTCAACCTCGACGACTCGCTCAAGGCGCTGAGCACCGGCGAGATCGACGCGTTCTTCTTCTCCGGCGGCCTTCCCGTCTCCGGCATCAAGCAGCTCGCCGGCAAGCGGATCGTCGACCTGTCCCGGTGGGTGACGAAGATGCGCGAGAAGTACAGCGACGTGTACGTGGTGCGTGACGTGCCCGCCTCCGCCTACCAGCTCGACCCGGTCGCCACGATCGCCGTGCCCAACTTCCTCGTCGTGCCGCGGGACATGGCCGACGACCTCGCGTTCGACCTGGCGCGGATGCTGCTGGAGCGGCGCGACGTGCTGGCGCAGGCCCACCCGGCCGCGGAAAACCTCGACATCCGCTCGGCGGTGGCCACGCTCCCGGTGCCGCTGCACCCCGGCGCCGCGGAGTACTTCAAGTCCGTGAAACCCTAGCTTCCACCCCGGGAAAACGCCCCGCTGCGCTCCACGTTTGCTCCGCGCCGCTCGGGCGGTGCGGCGACCGGCGGCGGGGGAGCGGGGGCGGGGCCGGCGGGAAACCACATCCGCGCCTCCAGCCCGTGCGGCTCGGCCGACCCCAGCGTGAAGCGGCCGCCGGACGCCTCCACCAGCACCATCACGATCGGCAGGCCGAGGCCGGCGCCCTCGACGTTCTGCGCGTCCGGCGCCCGCCAGAAGCGTTCCGTGGCAAGGCGGCACTGCTCGTCGGTCATGCCGCAGCCGTTGTCCCGCACGGTCACCGCCACGCCGTCCTCGCGGGCGGCGACCTCGATCTCGACCCGCCCGCCGGTCGGCGTGAACTTCAACGCGTTGTCCACCAAGGCGTCCAGCGACTGGTCGAGCGCGGTGGCCACGTGCCGCGCGTACAACGGCTCGTCCGGAACCAGGGTGACCAGGTCGATGCCGCGACGTTCGGTCATCGGGCGCCACGCCAGCCATCGGTTGAGCGCGACCTCGACCGCGTCGACGACCTCGAAGTGCTTCTGCCCCCGCTCGGCGCGGGCGAGCGCGAGCAGGCCGTCGAGCACACCGGCCAGGCGGTCGGTCTCGGCGAGCGCGATCTCGTGGTCGGCGCGGGCCACGTCGTCGTCGACGAGCTTGGTGCCGAGGTCCTCGACGCGCAGCCGCAGCACGGTGAGCGGGTTGCGCAGCTGGTGGCTGGCGTGCGCGACGAACGACTGCTGCCGCTCGAGCGCCTCGGCGAGCGCGTCGGCCATCTCGTTGAAGCTGGCGGACATCCGGCGCAACTCGGGCGGACCGTGCTCGGGCTGCACCCGCGCGCCGCTGTCACCGGCCGTGATCTCGTGCGCGACCGCGTCGAGGCGGGTCACCGGCCGCAACACCCAGCCGGCCATGCGCAGCGCGGTGACCACGCAGGCGGCGACCGCGAGCAGGCCGAGAAGGCCGAGCTCCAACCAGGACGAGATCACCACGCGCCGGTTGCGGCTGGTGGGCGAGATCGTGACGACGGTACCGAGGACGGCGCCACCGTCGTTGACCGGCACCGCCACGATCAGTGGCTGCTCGTGCCACGGCCACAGCGTCGTCGGCGTGCCCACCTGGCGGCCGGCGAGCGCGCCGCGGATCACCGGGTGCAGCTGGTCGTCGGCCGGCAGCGGCCCGCCGAAGACGCTCTTGACCTGTGCGTCCTGGTCGAGCAGGACAGAGGCGATGCCGTACAGGTCGTAGTAGCGCCGCAGCTCGGCCTTGACCGTGTCCAGCTCGTTGCCGCGCAGGGCGGGCGCCGCGAGCGCGGCGAAGCGGGTCGCGTCGGCGAGGCGGTCGGCCAGCACGCGCTGCGTCTCGCGGTTGGTCAGGGACACCGCGAGCGGCACCTCGAGTGCGAGCAGCACCATGCAGAGCAGCAGCACATAGGTACTCACCAGTCGTCGGCGCACGGCACCCCTGCCCCGCTAGTCGGTGCGCAGACGGTAGCCCACGCCGCGGACGGTCTGCACCAGGTTGGGCTCGTCGAGCTTGGCGCGCAACGACGCCACATGCACCTCGAGCGTGTGACGGCCGGACCAGGTGGTCTGCCAGACGTCGAGCAGGATCCGCTCGCGGGTGACGGCGACGCCGGGCTGGCGGGCCAGCGAGGCGAGGATGTCGAACTCCTTGCGGGTCAGGCTCACCGGACGCCCGTGCAGCTCGACGGTGCGGGCGGCGTGGTCGATCTTCAGCCCGCCGACCTCGACCGCCTCGCGGGGCGGCACGTGGCGGGCCGCGCGGCGCAGCAGCGCCTCGATCCGCGCCTGGAGCTCGGCCATGGAGAACGGCTTGACCACGTAGTCGTCGGCGCCCACCCGCAGCCCGGTGACCCGGTCGCGCTCCTCGCCCCGCGCGGTGACCGCGATGATGCCGAGGTGCTCGTTGCGCGCGCGCAGCGTGCGGCACACGTCGACGCCGTCGCCGTCGGGCAGGTTGAGGTCGAGCAGCACGAGGTCGCACGGCGCCGCGGCCAGCGCGGCGGTCGCCGTGGCCGCGTGCTCGACCTCGTAGCCGCGCCGCTGCAGCATCGACGTCATCACGGCGGTGACCCGCCGGTCATCCTCCACGAGCAGTATCCGCATCGGCTTCCGCCCATCGCCCGTCATGCTGTGAACCTCGTCAACCTCCCTCACTGTGAGGGTGCCGCGCACGCTCCGCGCCATCCAGGTCGATAGAGGTCCAACCCCAACGGGCCGGAATGTAGCCCATGGATGTTTCTGGAAGGTGTGCACCGCCCTGAGCCCTGGCCGCCAACCTAGTCCACCGCGGCGGCGCGTTCCGGGCCCCGGCGGTAACGGGAAGATAACGCGAGCGACGGCGAGTGAGCATCGCAGGGAGCGCTAGCGACCGAGGAGCGGAGCGAGCCCAAAGCGAGCCCGATGGAACCGTGGCGGCACTTCCGCGGTCATGGTCGCATCGGATACAGTGCAGCCGACTAGCCGGGCGATCCACCATCCTGGATGGATGTGATGTCGAGTGCCCCGCTTGCCTGTCATCTTTCTCGCTGTCCTGGTCACCGGGATCGTCGTACCCGCCGCCCCCGCGTCCGCCGAGGTCACCTTCACCAGCACGGTCGTCAACCACAGCACCGCCACCTGCGCCGAGGTGCCCGGCGGTGCCACGACCAGCGCGCTCCAGCTCGCCCAGGCGGCCTGCGGCGCCGGCGCGCGCCAGACATTCACGTTCACACCCGCGGCCGGGGTCGCCGCCACGTACACGATCCGCACGCTGACCGCCGGTAGCTGCGTCGACGTGAGCGGCGCCTCCACCGCCGACAACGCCGCGATCATCCAGTACGCCTGCCACAGCAACAACAACCAGCGCTTCCGGCTGACGCAGACGTCCGGCGCGTTCCAGCTGATCGCCGTGCACTCCAACAAGTGCGTCGCCCCGGCGTCCGACAACCGGCTCGTCCAACTGCCGTGCAACACGACCGCGGCACGGCTGTGGCGGCTCGCCGGCTACACCAACGGGGGTACCGGGACGCGCACCTTCACCAACCCGATCAAGATGCGTGGTCCGGATCCGTGGTTGACGTACTACAGCGGTTTCTACTATCTGGCGACGACGACGTGGAACAACACGATCACGATGCGCCGCTCCCGGACCCTGGGCGGCCTGGCGAGTGCGCAGGAGACGGTGTTGTTCACGTTGACCCGGCCGAATGGTGCCGGGACGATGTGGGCGCCGGAGTTTCATCTGTTGAACGGTCCGAGTGGTCAGCGGTGGTACTTCTACTACACGGCCGGTCAGGAACCCTTCAACCTCGGCACACAGCGGATCCATGTGTTGGAGAGTGCGGGGTTGGATCCGATGGGGCCGTATACGTTCAAGGCGGACCTGTTGGACCCGGTCTCGGACAACACGTGGGAGCTGGACCCGGGGATCCTGCAGCTGAACGGCAATCTCTACCTGTTGGGGACGTTCTACAACGGGTCGCAGCCGATGTTCATCCGGCCGTTGAGTAATCCGTGGACGGCGTCCGGCACCCGCAGGATTTTGACGACGCCGACGTTGTCGTGGGAGACGGTTGGTGGTGCGGTGGCCGAGGGTGGTGAGGTGTTGCAGCGTGGTGGGCGGACGTTCATCGTGTACTCGGCGTCGCACTGTTCGACGCCGGATTACAAGTTGGGGATGTTGGAGTACACCGGTGGTGATCCGCTCAGTAGTTCGTCGTGGCGGAAGTTCCCGAACCCGGTGTTCCAGCGCAGCAACGCCGCTGGGGTGTATGGGCCGGGGCACAACGGGCTTTTCACGTCGCCGGATGGGACTGAGGACTGGATCGTGTACCACGCGAACAGTTCGGCTGGTGGTGGGTGTGACATGAACCGGTCGACGCGGGCGCAGAAGTTCACCTGGAACGCGGACGGTACGCCGAACTTCGGCACTCCGGTGTCGTTGGGTGCCCAGTTGGCGGTGCCGTCCGGCGAACCGGCTTCCTGACGGGCTGGCCGCCGGGGAGCCCGACCCTCAAGCTCCCCGGCCGCCGGTCAGCGCTCGAACTCCTGCCGCACGACGCCACCGGCCACCGCGCACCACGTCGCGAGGTCGACCCGCCCGGTCGGCGCGAGGCCGTGCAGGCGCTGGACCGCGCGGACCGCGTCGCGGGTGGCGGTGTCGAACGCCCCGGTCAGCTCCACCGGGTACCCCTTCGACAGCAGGATGCTCTGCAGCCCGAGCACCGCGTCGCCGGTCGACCGGCCGTCCAGCGCCGGCACCAGCACGTCCCACGTCCCGCCGAGCACCTCACCCAACCCGGCCGCCGGCATCCCGTTGCGCACCTGGAAGTCGTTGACGGCGGCCACCGTCCCCGCGTCGAACGTGCCCGTCGCCTGCACCGCGTACCCGTGTGTCCGCAGTAGATACTGGACGAGCCGCACGACCGGCCCGGTGCTCGGTGAGAGCACGTTCGGCCAGGTGCGCGCCGGGGTCGCCGACGGCCGCTGGCCCAGCGCGCGGGCCACGTCCCGCCGCACGTTCGGGAAGAGCTTGTAGAACTCGATGCCCGGGCACTGCGTCTCGCGGAAGTCCCAGTGGCCGAAGAGGACGTGCGCGCCCAACCCGTACCGCCGGCAGACCTCCACGCACAGCGACGTGAGCCCGGCGAGCATCGACCGCGGCGGCGCCTCCTCGACGTAGATGCCCTCGTTTTCGATGCCGATCGCGCGACCGTTCTCACCCGGCGAGTGCGCGCCGACGACCTGCTGGGTGCCGCCGCGCAGTGCGGCGAGGCTGCCGGCCCGCCCTTCCAGCACGAAGCCGCCGCGGCTGACCGTGAAGTGCTGGCCGCTGTCGAGCCAGCCGTTGCCGTCCATGTGCAGGTTCTGGATGTCGCGGGCGAGCCAGATCGCCTGGTTGACCGAGTAGTCGGTGCTGTTCGGGTACGCCGTGTGGTGGATGACGACCTTCTGCGTCGTACCGGTGTTGAGCGTCGGCGTACCGGACGGGGCGCGGGCCGCCCACGACGTGCCGGTGATGATCTGGTCGATGAACGGCTGCGCCGGCCGCCTGTCCGCTGTGGACGGTGCCGCCGCCGCGACGCCCGGGAGCGCGAGGCCCCCGACCGCGGCCGCGCCGGCGCCGCTCTTGATGAGGGTACGGCGGTCGAGGGTCATGGCTCACTCCTGGTGGTTTCTGCCGACAAAGTGGACCGCGCGTGAAAGATATTGCCAGCGGTCGACACGCCGGGTCAATCGCCACGTCCGAATCCCGCCAGCAACGCGGCCCGCGAGGGGGCAGATTGGAGTCATGTCCACTGTGTTCGCGACCCTCGAAACGCCCGTCGGAGCCCTTCTACTGGCAGCCTCGGACGGCGCGCTGACCACCGTCCGCTTCGGCCGGCCGGACCCCTCGTGGCGGCCCGGCGCGCTGCCCGACGCGAGCGACCAGCTGCGCGCGTACCTCGCCGGCGAGCGGCACGCGTTCGACCTGCCGGTGCGCACCGTCGGGACGCCGTTCCAGGAGCGGGTGTGGGCGGCGCTTTCCGGCATCCCGTACGGGCACACGCTCACGTACGGCGCGCTGGCCGAGCGGGTCGGCGCACCCCGCGACCGCATTCGCGCCGTGGCGGCCGCGGTCGGCGCGAACCCGCTGCTCGTCGTCCGCCCGTGCCACCGGGTGATGGGCGCGGACGGTTCGCTCACCGGGTACGCGGGCGGCCTGCCCGCCAAGCGCCACCTGCTCACGCTCGAAGGCGCGCTCCAGGCCGCCCTCTTCTGAGCCTTGTGCGACAAGGCCGGGGTGGCACGTTCCGGGGATATCACCGGACAGGCGCTTTCCTAGCGTGAAGGCCATGACGGACTTCCATGTCCCGCCCGAGTCCGGCCACGAGCCCACGGCCGGTACCCCCGGCGACCGCGTCCTCGACCACTACCGCAACCGGCGCGGCCCGGCGGACCGGCTCTCCTACGACCTCGCCGGCGGCGGCCACTTCGAGCTCGTCAAGGCCGAGATCGACGCCGCCGGCCCGGCGGAGAACCCCAACCGCTGCTGACCGCCACCCCCACCCCGCCCGGGTCCGGCGGCGCCCGGGCGCGGTGGGGAGGATGTACGGATGCGGTACGGGGTGCTCGGCGCGACACAGGTGCGCGGCGCCGGTGGGGTCGAGGTTCCCGCCGGTGGCCCGCGGGCCCGCGCGCTGCTCGTGCTGCTCCTGCTCGACGCCGGGCGGATCGTGCCCGCCGAGCGGCTGATCGACGGCCTCTACGGCGACAACCCGCCCGCCGGCGCGGCGAACGCACTCCAGTCGCAGGTGTCGCGGCTGCGCCAGGCGCTCGGGGAGTACGCGCCGATCGAGCACCACACCGCCGGCTACCGGCTCGCGGTCGAGCCCGACGACGTCGACGTGCACCGCTTCACGCGGCTGGCCGCCGAGGGGCAGCGGGCGCTCGTCGCCGGCGACCTGGCCGGTGCGGCCGCGGCGCTGCGGGAGGGCCTGGGCCTGTGGCGGGGGCCGGCGCTGGCCGACGCGCCGTACGCGGCCGGTCGCGCGTCCCGCCTCGACGAGCTGCGGCTCGGCGCCGTCGAAGACCGGGTCGAGGCGGAGCTGGGGCTCGGGGCGTCCTCCGGCCAGCTGGTCGCCGAGCTGCGCGACGTCGTGGCGGCCCACCCGCTGCGGGAGCGCCCGCGGGCGCTGCTGATGCGCGCCCTGTACGCGGCGGGGCGGCCGGGCGAGGCGCTGGCCGCCTACGAGGACGCGCGCCACGTCTTCGCCGAGGAGCTGGGCACCGACCCGTCGCCGGAGATGGCCGCGCTGCACGTGGCCATCCTGCGCGACGAGGTGGCGCGGCCGGCCGGGTTTGTGGGGCGCGACCAGGTGGCGCGGCTGCCGGGTCAGCTGACCAGCTTCGTGGGGCGCGAGGAGGAGCTGCGCCGGGTGGGCAAGCTGCTCGGGGAGGCGCGGCTGGTGACGCTGCACGGGCCGGGCGGCGCGGGCAAGACGCGGCTCGCGGTCGAGGCGGCGGGGGCGCAGGACGGCGAGGTGTGCTTCGTCGAGCTCGCCGCGCTGCGGCCCCCGAGGCTGCCCGACGGCGCCGAGCACCCTGTTCACCCCGCGAGCGAGGCCGGCCCCGACGACGACGTGGCCCTCGCCGTGCTCGGCGCGCTCGGCCTGCGCGAGGCCGGCCTGCGCGGCTCGGCCGACCCGCGGGACGCGACCGAGCGGCTTGTCGCGGCGCTCGCCGACCGCCGGCTGCTCGTCGTGCTCGACAACTGCGAACACGTCATCGCCGAGGCGGCCCAGCTGGCCGCGCGCATCCTCGCCGCCGCGCCGGGCGTGCGGGTGCTGGCCACCAGCCGCGAGCCGCTGGGCATCACCGGCGAGGCGCTCTGCCCGGTCCTCGGGCTGGCCGTCCCGCCCGACGAGGCGCCGCGGGACGCCGGCACGTACCCGGCCGTGCGCCTGTTCGCCGACCGGGCGGCCGACGCCGTGCCCGGGTTCGCCGTCGACGACTCCACTGTGGAGGATGTGCTGCGCGTCGTCCGTACCCTCGACGGGTTGCCACTCGCGATCGAGCTGGCCGCGGCGCGCCTGCGGGCGCTGCCCGTCGCGGACCTCGCGGTCCGCCTCGACGACCGCTTCCGCCTGCTCAGCCGCGGCAGCCGCGCGGCGCAGCCCCGCCACCAGACCCTCCGCGCGGTGGTCGAGTGGAGCTGGGACCTGCTCGACGAGGCGGAGCGGGCGCTCGCCCGCCGGCTCACCGTCTTCTCCGGCGGCGCCACATTGGACGCCGCGGAGCGGGTGTGCGGCGCCGACCTCGACGTGCTGGCCAGCCTGGTGGACAAGTCGCTGGTGGTGGCCGCCGGTGGGCGGTACCGGATGCTGGAGACCGTGCGCGCCTTCTGCGCCGAGCGGCTCGCGGAGGCCGGGGAGGTCGCCGGCGTGCGGGCGAGGCACACCGCCTACTTCCTGGAGCTGGCCCGCGAGGCCGACCCGCACCTGCGCCGCGCCGAGCAGCTGGAGTGGCTGCGCCGCCTGGACGCCGAGCGGGACAACCTGCGTACCGCGCTGGCCCGGTCGGTCGACGACGACCCCATCACCGCGCTGCGGCTGCTCTCCGCGCTCTCGTTCTACTGGTGGATGCGCGGCCTGCGCACCGAGGGCGCGGTGCTCGCGGCGCGGTTGCTGGCCGCGGTGGGCGAGCAGCCGGAGGGCATGGCCGAGGAGTACGCGATCTGCGCGATCACCGCCCACCTCGGCGGCGCCGCCGACGTGCCGCTGCGCCCGTGGGCGACCGAGCACATCATCCCCGCGCTGGGCAGACCGCCGCGGCAGCCATTTCTGCTGTACCTCTCGGCGATGGCCACCGGCCCGCCCGACGAGGGCCCGCTCACCATGCCGGAGATGGTGCGGCGGTGGGGTCCGATCTTCGGCGACGACCCGTGGATCCACGCGTTGGGCGCGATCGGCTCGGGCCTCATGCAGCTGTTCCGGCAGCGGGTGGACGAGGCCGCGCGGGAGATCGAGGGCGCGCTGGCCGGCTTCCGGGCGATCGGCGAGCGGTGGGGCATGATGCTGGCGCTCGCGGCGACGGCCGAGTTCGCGGACGGGCGCGGCGACCACGCGGCCGCCGCGGCGCCGATGGACGAGGCACTGCGCCTGGCCGAGGAGCTGGGCTCCACAGTGGACATGGCCGACCTGCTGCGCACCCGCGGCGACGGGCGGGTCGCGGCCGGCGAGCTGGAGCGGGCGCGCGCCGACTACGAGCGTTCGGCGACGCTGGCCCGGCGCTCCGGCGCCACCGAGATGGTCGCCGCCGCCCACCTGGGGCTCGCCGAGGTGGCGCGCCGCGGCGGCGACCTGGCCACGGCGCGGCGGTGGTGCGCGCAGGCACTGGCGGAGTGCCCGACCGGATGGTTCAGCGCGGACGCGACCCGCTTCGGCCTGCTGGTGGCCCAGGGCCGGATCGCACAGGCCGAGGGGGACGAGGCGGCGGCCCGAGACTGGTACCGCCGGGCGCTCGCCGCGACCACCGGCGTCCGCGCGATGCCGGTGGCGGTCGACGCGATCGAGGGACTTGTCGCGCTCTCCCCGCCGGATGAGGCGTCGGTGCTGCTCGGCGCCGCGGCGGCGGTGCAGGCGCTTCCGCACGACGAGACCCGCGCCCGCGCCCCGTCGGTGCCGGCCTTCGACCGCGCCGCGGCCTTGTCCCGCGACGAGGCTTTGGCGCTGCTGGCCGGTCACCCGTCGTAGAGCGGGCCTTCCTCGGGGTGGCTTGGCGCTCCGACTCCGCGCGGGGCGCCGCATCGCCATGATCACGCGGGTTCGGGGGCGCCGTCGGCGCGCCGGCCCGGCCACCGCCGGCGGCGCGCTGACCGGGCGGTCAGCGGGCGGTGCGTGGGCGGTCAGCGGCCGGCGGGACGGTGGCCGGCATGACGACGACGACTCCCGCGGTGGTGGCGGAGGACCTGCGCAAGCGGTACGGCGCGACCGCCGCCCTCGACGGCTTCGACCTCACGGTGCCGGCCGGCACCGTGTGCGGCATCCTCGGCCCGAACGGCGCGGGCAAGACCACCGCGGTGCGGGTCCTCTCCACGCTGGTGCGCCTCGACAGCGGCCGGGCGTGGGTGGCCGGCCACGACGTGGCCCGCGAGCCCAGCCGGGTGCGCGGCGCGATCGGCCTCACCGGGCAGTACGCGGCCGTGGACGACATCCTCTCCGGCCGCCAGAACCTGGTCCTCTTCGGCCGCCTGCACCACCTGCGACCGCGCGCGGCCAAGCGGCGGGCGGACGAGCTGCTGGAGCGGTTCGGGCTGGTGGAGGCGGCGGACAAGTCGGCCAAGGACTTCTCGGGCGGCATGCGGCGGCGCCTCGACCTCGCGGCCAGCCTCATCCGCACCCCGCAGGTGCTCTTCCTCGACGAGCCCACCACCGGCCTCGACCCGCGCAGCCGCAACCAGCTGTGGGACGCGGTGCGCGAGCTGGTCGGGGGTGGGACGACGGTGCTGCTCACGACCCAGTACCTGGAGGAGGCCGACCAGCTCGCCGACCGCATCTCGGTGGTCGACCACGGGCGCGTGGTGGCCGAGGGGACGTCCGACGAGCTCAAGCGGAAGATCGGCGCGGACCGCATCGAGGTGGTCGTGCGGGACGCGGCGGACCTGGGGGAGGCGGCCCGGCTCGTCGGCCAGGCCACCGCCGCGCCGCCGCAGGTGGACGATGATGTACGCACGGTGAGCGCACCGGTCGCGGACCGCGTCGCCGCCCTCGCCGAGGTGATGCGGGTGCTCCAGGCCGCGCGGATCACCGTGGAGGACATCGGCGTGCGCCGGCCCACGCTCGACGAGGCGTTCCTGCAGATCACCGGCCACCCGGCGGGGCAGGAGGTGTCGCGGTGAGCGCGCTGCGGTGGGGGATCGCGGACGGGTGGACGATGACCCGCCGCAACATGGCGCACGTCGTGCGCGCCCCGGAGGAGATCGTCATCTACTTCAGCCTGCCGATCATGTTCGTACTCGTCTTCGGGTACGTCTTCGGCAGCGGCATGTCCGTCCCCGACGGCGGCGGCTACCGGGAGTACCTGCTGCCCGGCGTGTTCGTCATGACCATGCTGTACGGCCTCGGCGCGACCGCCACCGGCATCGCCGTCGACGTCAGCCGCGGCGTCGTCGACCGCTTCCGCTCGATCGACATGGCCCGCTCCGCGCTGCTGGTCGGCCGCAGCGGCGCCGACCTGCTCCGCGCGCTGCTGGAGATGACGACGCTCGTCGTGTGCGGCCTGCTGGTCGGCTGGCAGTGGCGCAACGGCGTGGTCGACGCGCTCGCCGCGGTCGGGCTGATCCTGCTGCTGCGGCTCGCGCTGACCTGGGTCGGCATCTTCCTCGGCCTGGTCGTCCCCAACCCGGACACCGTCTCGGTGATCGTGTTTCCGCTCGCGTTCCCGCTGACCGCGCTCTCGAACGTCTACGTCGCTCCCGAGCTGATGCCCGACTGGCTCGGGACGGTCGCCTCCTGGAACCCGCTCTCCGCGACGGTGGCGGCCAGCCGCGAGCTGTTCGGCAACCCGGGCACCGGCGGCGACTCGTGGGTCGCGCAGCACGCCCTGCTGCTGGCGTTCGTGTGGCCGGCGCTGCTGATCGCGATCTTCGCCCCGCTGGCGGTGCGGCGCTACCAGCGCCTGAGCCGCTGAACCCACCCCTCGGCGACGCGGCCGGACCGTCCCGCGGTCCGGCCGCCTACTATACCCCCCTAGGGTAAATCTGGCGGGTAGGATGGGCGGTCGGGAGAGGATGACATGGACGAGACCGCACACGCACACCACGGATACATCCACCAGAAGGACGACTACCTCAAGCGCCTGCGCCGCATCGAGGGTCAGGCGCGCGGCCTGCAGCGCATGGTCGAGGAGGAGAAGTACTGCATCGACATCCTGACCCAGGTGTCGGCGATGACGAAGGCACTCCAGTCGGTCGCGCTCGGCCTGCTCGAAGAGCACCTCAGCCACTGCGTGGCGCAGGCGGCGCAGGCCGGTGGCGCGGAGGCCGACGAGAAGATCCGTGAGGCGTCCGACGCCATCGCGCGGCTCGTCCGCTCGTAAATTCGGAGGCGCCGCCCGGCCGGCGGCGGCAGGCTGAGTGGATGTCCACGTTCGAGGAGCTGGTCGAGGAAGGGGCGTCCGCGCCCGTCGAGGGCTGGGACTTCTCGTGGTTCGCCGGGCGGGCGACCGAGGAGCGGCCGCCCTGGGGGTACGCGCGGCTGGTCGGGCGGCGCATGGCCGAGGTGGAGGCCGGCCTCGACGTGCAGACCGGCGGCGGCGAGGTGCTCGCCACCATCCCCACGCCGCCACCCCGCCTGGCCGCCACCGAGTCGTGGCCGCCCAACGTGGCGGTGGCCCGCCGCAACCTCGCGCCGCTGGGCGCGACGGTGCACGAGGTGGCCGACGAGGCGGACCTGCCGTTTCCCGACGGCTCGTTCGACCTGGTGGTGAGCCGCCACCCCACGATGACCCGGTGGGACGAGATCGCGCGGGTGCTGCGGCCCGGCGGCACGTACCTGTCGCAGCAGATCGGCAACGGCACCATGCGCGAGCTCACCGTGGCGATGATGGGCCCCGTGCCGGCCGGCACCGCACGCGACACGGGCCGCGCCGTCGCCGCCGCCGAAGCCGCCGGGCTGCGCGTGGTCGACCTGCGGGAGGTGGCGCTGCGGGCGGAGTTCTTCGACGTCGGCGCGGTCGTGCACTTCCTGCGCAAGGTGATCTGGACGGTGCCGGGCTTCACCGTCGACGCCTACCGCGACCAGCTGCGCGCGGTGCACGAGCGGATCCAGGCGGAGGGACGGTTTCTGGCGTGGAGCCGCAGGTTTCTGATCGAAGCGGTCAAACCCGACGATCCAGCCGGGGCGCCGAGGCCAGCGTCCTGACCGCCGCCACCGTCGCGTAGCCGCGCCACTCGAGGGCCGCCGCCGGCGAACCCGCCGCGAAGTCGACCCGCCACCCGCCGTCGTCCTGCTGGCCGTCCGCGAGGCGGGCGAGGTCGGCGGCGATCAGGTCCGCCGGCATCGTGTCGCGCAGCGGGCCGGGGTGCGGCGCGAGGTCCAGGGGGCGCATCGACTCGCCCTCGATCCCGCCGGCCACGGGCAGCACGCCGGACTCCGGCAGGAAGCCGACCAGGCGGCGCAGCTCGGCCGCCGCGCCGGGCCACGCGCCGTGCGCCGCGTCCAGGAAGAGCAGCATGTACCGGTACTCCAGGGCGTGCCCCACCTCGGTCAGCGCGGCGATCCGCTCCTGGCAGTACGCCGTGGCCCGGGCCAGCCACGGATGCTCGCGCACCGCCGGGTCGACGGCGGCGACCCAGTGCGCGGACGCGGCGACCGCGCACGTCATGTGCGGTGACGACGCGGTGGTGTCGGCGTCGGTCCAGACCCACGAGGAGCCGGCCGGCACGGTGAGGGGGAGCGCGAACGGCAGTCCGCCGTCACTGAAGGTGACCGTGTCGAGCCAGTCGCAGAGCGGGCCGCCGAAGCCGCCGCCCGTCCCCGCCTCGGCGAGCGCCTCGAACGCGTGCAGCGCACCGGCCGGCTGGCTCTCCGGCGAGCGCAGGTCCGGCTCGACGGACCAGCCGAAGCCGCCGTCCGCGTTGCGGTAGCCGGCCAGCGCGGCGAGGACACCCGCGCCGTCGCCCCGCCCGGTCACCAGGTCGAACCGGCGCCGGTCGATGAGCCGCGCGGTACCGGCCAGAAACTCCTCGGCCCTTCTCAGATAGGTCTCCACGGGCCCATCGTGGCCGCCGCGTACCGGTCGCGTCTTGAATAAAAGAGACAAGCGCGAACTATCGCACACCGGACACGTCGTATCACCGGGACGCGCGGGCCGCTCATGTCTGCGTGATGCCAAAATCGATCCCGTCCAATCAGCACCGTCCAGGGGCGCGTCGTGGACTTGCCGGTCGGCCGTTCGCGAGAATGGGGCCGGCGATCCGGGGGACGGGATGGACCCATTGGCCGAGGCGGATGCGCGCGATCTCGTGGAGCGGGTGCGGGGTGGCGACAATGACGCGTGGACGGCGCTGACCGACCGTTACGTCAGCCTCCTCTGGTCCGTGGCCCGCGGCATGCGGCTCAGCGAGGCCGACGCCGCCGACGCGGTGCAGACCACGTGGCTGCGGCTGGTCGAGGCGCTCGACGGGCTGCGCGACCCGGCGCGGGTCGGCTCCTGGCTGGCCACCACGATGCGGCGCGAGTGCCTGGCGGTGCTGCGGCGCCGCGCGCGGGTGGTGGTCGCGGCCGAGGGGTGGGACCAGCTGGCCGGCGACACCGCCGCGCTGGACGAGGCGCTGCTGCGGCAGGAGCGGGACGCGGCGCTGTGGCGGGCGTTCAAGGGGCTCGGCCCGCGCTGCCAGTCGCTGCTGCGGATGCTCATGGCCGACCCGGCACCGTCGTACGCGGAGGTCTCCGCGGCGCTCGACATGCCGGTCGGCGGCATCGGCCCGACGCGGCGCCGCTGCCTCGACAACCTTCGCAAGATCATGCTGACCGGGGCGCATCCCTTCGAAGCCCCGTCCGCCGGAAGCGTGTGAGGACGGCCGCCATGAACACCACACCCGTCAGCGCCAGCGACCGCGACGACGACGCCCTGATGGCGGCCCTGCGCCGGGTCGCGGCCGAGGTCGATCCGGTGCCGCCCGGCGTCATCGAGGCGGCCCGCGCCGCGATCCTCACCCGCCACCTCGACCACGAGCTAGCCGAGCTGATCGCCGACTCGGCGGACACCGGCTCCGGCCTGCTCTTCGAGGCGGTGCGGGGGCCGGGGGCGGCGGAGAGCCGCCTGCTCACCTTCGACGGCGGCGGCGTGCAGGTCGACGTCGACCTGGAGCCGACCGGGCAGGGGCTGCGGCTGATCGGCCAGTTCACCGGCGCGGTCACCGAGTGCGGCGTGGAGCTCGGCGACGGCGGCGCGGTCGAGATCGACGTGGACGAGCTGGGCCGCTTCGTCGCCGACGGCGTGCCGGCCGGGCCGATCCGGCTCCGCTACCGCTCCGAGATCGGCCAGCTGGTGCGGACCGCGTGGCTCGTGCCGTGACGCGCGCCGAGGGCGCGGCGTGATCGCTCCGCTAGCGGCCCAGGGCGAGAAACGACAGGGCGGTGGCGGTGGCGACCGGGTCGTCGCCGCCGCTGGCGCGGACCGCGAGCAGCGCCTCGGCGAACGACGCACCGGCCCGCAGCCGCTCGTGGAAGGCGACCATCAGCGGCGCGGTGGCGCCGTCGTGCACCGGCACGACGCTGGCCAGGATGCTCGCGGTGCCGAGCGGCACGAGCGCGGTGACCATGCCGAGCAGCTCGTCGACCACCGGGACACCGGACGAGGGCGCGGCGACGTTGCCCGCGGTGACCGTGCCGGCCACGCCGGACTCGCAGCTGGAGAGCACCAGCCGCAGCGGCGCGCGGCGCAGCCGGCCCAGGTCGTGCACCATCAGCGGCCCGTCGTCCAGCGACAGCGCGGAGAAGAGCGGGTTTTCGCTGTGGAACGTGCCGTGCGCGGCCACATGAGCGGTCCACGCCCCGTCCAGCGCGGCCAGCGTCGCCGCGGCCGTGGCGGCGCCCTCGCTGAGCATGACCGCGTCGGGGTAGAGGGCAGCGAGCTGCTTCAGCTCGACCGCGCTGGCGTCCAGGCCCGGCCCGCCGACCAGTGCCACCCGGTGCCGCCGCGGCCCCGGCACGGCGCCGGCGCGCAGCCAGGTGACGGCGGACGGCGCGACCGCGACCGGGGTCCCGCGCAGCGCCGGGAGCAGCGCCCACGGCACCGCGTGCAGCTGCGCCGGCGGCACCACGACCACCGGCCCGTCGCCGGCGAGGTCGCCGGCGGCCGGCCCGAGCAGCGCCCGCTGCAGCGCCGCCCCGGCCCGGTCGAGGCGGTCGAGCGCGCCGCGGGGTGCCCGGCCGTGCGCGAGGCGGCGCAGCATGAACCGGGCCAGCTCCACCTCCCGCTCGGCCTCGGCGACCGGGCCGACGGCGTGCATGCGGACGCGGCGGCCGACGACCGTCGTGGCGTACAGCACGCCGTCGACCGCGGTCAGCTCGGCGAGCCGGTGGCCGCCGAGGCCGTCGAGGATCGCGGCGACGTCGGCACCGGCGAAGCCGCCGCCGGCCGGGTCACCCGCCGCCCGCCGGGTGCGCGCCCGGATCGAGGCTTCGAGCAGGCCGCGCTCGTGGTCGAGGCGCGCGGTCGCCGAGCCCTCGGCGCGGGCGGACTCCAGCCGGCGTACCACCGCGCGCAGCGCGCCGAGCTCGGCGACCAGCTCCGGGTCGTCGGGCGGCAGCGCGGGCGGCACCGCGAGCGCGCTGGCCCGCCACCGCTCGGTCCACCGCAGCAGCATCCGCCCGTCGCCGCGCTTGACGGCGTGGCGCAGCGCGATGGCGACCAGCTCCGTACCGTACGCCGCGGCGTGCGCCCGCAGCTCCGGCGCGCCGAGCGTGCGCTGGTGCTCACCGGCGGCGACGAGCCCGCGGCGGCAGGCGACGAGCACCGCGGCGGTGTCGCCCCGGCTCTGCGCCCGCAACGCCTGGGCCAGCCAGCCGGCCGCGTGCCCGAACGTGGGGCCGCGGTGCCGGAAGCGGGCCGCGCCGGCGAGGTGGCGCTCCGCGTCGTCCGCCCGGCCCAGCCCCGCGGCGAGCCGCCCGGCCAGCAGGTGCGCGGCCGGCGCCTCCTCGGCCCGCAGCGCGTCCAGGCGGTGGGCCAGCTCGACGGCCCGCCGCAGCAGGCGGACGCCGTGCTCGCCCGCCGCGTACCGCGACTGGGTCACCACGAACTCCGCGCGGGCGTGCCACCACCGCCGCCCCTGCCGGCGGAAGAGGTCGCGGGCGGCGGCGGCCCGGGTGGACGCGTCGGCGAAGCGCCCGGCGGCGAGGGCGGCCCGCGCGCCGGCGAGCGTCAGCTCCGCCACCTTCGACGCCCAGCCGGGGCCGATGCGCCGCACCGCGTCGTCGGCCACCATGACCGCCTCGACGGCGAGGCCGGCCGCGAGCAGCACGGCGCACCGGTCGAGGGCGAGGTTCGGGCGCACGGCGCCGAGCGCCGAGTACCTGTCGTCGGCCTCGTCCAGGAAGCCCAGTGCGCGCGGGACGTCGCCGCCCTGCAGGGCGACGTCGGCCCGGTTGTGCACCGCGATCGCCGACTCCAGCTCCTGCCCCTGCGCGGCGAACAGGCGCTCGGCGATGACCAGGTCGCGGTCGGCGCGGGCGGCCTGACCGAGCGCCGCGTACACGAGGAAGCGGTGCGTGCGCGAGCGGGCCTCCCAGATCGGGTCGCCGCCGCGGCGCAGGAGCTCGATGGCGCGGCGCAGGTCGGTGAGCGCGTCGTCGTACCGCCCGACGAGCCGCAGTATGCTGGCCCGGCGCATCAGCACCCGGCCGGCGAGCACCCCGCCCGCGCAGCCCGCGACCGCGGTGTCCAACATGGTCAGACCCTGCGACGTGCGCCCGGCGAAGCCGAGCGTCACACCGAGGGTCGCCCGCACGTCGACCAACCGCTCGGCCGAGCCGGATCGGCCGGCGGCGCGCAAAGCCGCACGAAGCTCGACGACGGCCTCGTCCACCCGGCCGGAGTCACGCAGTACGATCGCCCGCGCCTGATGCGCGAACGACTCCGTCAGCGCGTCCGCCGCCTCGGCGAGCAGCTGGCCGGCGCGGGCGAGCGCGTCCGCCGGACGGGACAGGGTGAGGGCCAGCAGCGCCTCGCCGTGCCGTTCGGCTTCGTTCACCAGAACATCGTAGGAATTCCATGGAAGCGATACGGACACCGGGGAGGGTGCCGTGGCTGAGAAGCCGGCAGGCAAGTCGAGATCGATTCAGCAGATACAGACCGACCACGCCGTGCGCGCGCTGGGGGGCGCGGACGAGGTTGGCGTGCGCCGGGACGGCGAGACGGGGGAGATCCAGTACCTGTACCGCAAGGGCTGCATCCTGGTCCGCGAGGAGGCGGTGCCGCACGTACGGTCCATTTTGGACCGGTACGAGGAGAGTGTGCGGGGCCGGCGTGACTACGGCGACCGGGACCGCGACGACCGCACCGACCCGCCGCCGGCCCGCGAGCGGGACCGCATCGAGCAGGTGGTCAACGGTGTCCGTCTCGTGTGGCTGCGCGGCCTGGAGACGCACGACGCGCTCGACCTGGTGCGGGAGGGCAACGAGGAGTTCGACATCCCGGGGCTCGGCGCGGGGTGGGCCGCTCCCGACCACGCCGTGCACATCGCCGGTGACGCGGGGCACTGCCCGGCGACCGAGCCGGAGCCGATCGGGCCGGGCGGCGCGCCGTACCCGCCGATGTCCGCCGACCCGGCGGCCGGCGCGGGCGTCAAGGTCGTCGTGGTCGACACCGGCCTCGACACCGAGCTGACCGCCAACCCGTTCTGGATGCGCGGGGTCACCGGCGAGCGCGACCCGCTGGTGCGGCCGGGGCGGGTGCTCGACCCGTACGCGGGGCACGGCACGTTCATCGCCGGGCTGGTGCGGGCGATGGCGCCGCGGGCCGAGGTGCACGTGCTGAGCCTCTTCGCGCGGGGCGGCGCCACCTGGGAGTCCACGCTCGTGCAGAACCTCGACCGGGCCGTCGCGGCCGAGTACCCGGACGTGATCAGCATGTCCGCCGGCACCCGGGCGTACGCGGGCGGGCTGCTGGCCTTCAAGGTCTGGGGTGAGGAGCGGCTGCGCCACCACAAGGGGATCGCGCTGGTCGTGGCCGCCGGCAACGACGGGGACCGGACGTTCTTCTGGCCGGCGGCCGCGCCGTTCACGGTGTCGGTGGGCGCGCTGGGCACCGACTGGCGCAGCCGGGCCGAGTTCAGCAACTTCGGCGGCTGGGTCGACGTGTACGCGCCCGGCACCGACCTGGTCAACGCGTTCCCGGACGGCAAGTTCACCTACCAGGAGCCGCCGAACATCCCGCCCACGCTGCCGCAGGCGCGGGTGGAGACGTTCGCCGGGCTGGCGATGTGGAGCGGCACGTCGTTCTCCACGCCGATCGTCGCCGGCATGATCGCCGCGCGGATGTCCCGCACCGGCGAAAACGGCCGGGACGCGGCGGCCGCGCTGCTCGCGCAGGCGCGCGCCCAGGCGGTGCCGGGAGTGGGCGCGGTCCTACTGCCGTAGGCCGGCGACCAGGCGGTCCAGCTCCTCCTCGGTGTTGTAGTAGTGCACCGAGGCGCGCACGACGTCGGGCAGGCCGCGGGCGGCGAGGTCGAAGCGGGCGTACTCCATCGGGGAGACGCTCGTGTTGACCCCGGCCGCCCGCAGCCGCCGGCTGACCTCGGCGGCCGGGACGCCGTCGACGGTGAACGTGACGATGCCGCACCGCCGCGTCCCCTCGTCGCGCACGGTCACGCCGGGCACCTCGGCGAGCCGCTCGCGCAGCCCGGCCGCGAGCGCGGTGACCCGCGCCTCGATCGCGTCGAGCCCCCACCCGAGCGCGTAGTCGACCGCCACGCCGAGCCCGATCTTGCCGGCGTAGTTGGTCTCCCACGTCTCGAAGCGGCGGGCGTCCGGCCTGATCTCGTACGCGTCCGGCGCCGTCCAGGTCGCCGCGTGCAGGTCCAGGAACGGCGGTTCGAGGCGCTCGACGATCCGCTCGGACACGTACAGGAAGCCGGTGCCGCGCGGCCCCCGCAGGAACTTGCGGCCGGTGGCGGCGAGCATGTCGCACCCGATCGCGGCCACGTCGACGGGCAGCTGGCCGACCGACTGGCAGGCGTCCAGCAGGTACGGCACGCCGGCCGCCCGGGCCAGCGCGCCGATCTCCGCGGCCGGGTTGACCAGCCCGCTGTGCGTGGGCACGTGGGTGACCGCGACCAGCGCCGCGCCCCGCGAAAGCTCGCGGGCCAGGTGGTCCAGCGAGGGCAGGCCGTGCCCGTCGGTCTCGATCACCTCGACGGTGGCGCCGGTGCGGGCGGCCACCTGGAGCAGGGCGATCACGTTGCTCGCGTACTCGGTGCGGGTCGTCAGGATGCGGTCGCCGGGCCCGAACGCCAGCGCGTAGAACGCCATGTCCCACCCGCGGGTGGCGTTTTCCACCACCGCGACCTCGTGCGGCGCGCACCCGATCAGCCGCGCGATCGCCGTGTAGACGTGCTCCACCTCGGCCTCGGCCGCCTCCGCCGCCTCGTACCCGCCGATCCGCTCCTCCAGGCGCAGGTGGCCGACGACCGCGTCGGTGACCGCGGCGGGCGGGAGGGCGGCGCCGGCGTTGTTGAGGTGCGCCACGTGCGCGCAGCCCGGCGTCTCCCTCCGCGCCCGTTCGACGTCGATCACCGGATGGCCGCCCGGGCCAGCGTCACGCCGAAGCGCCCCGGCGTGTCGGTCCACCACCGCACCGGCTCGAAGCCCGCCGCCGTGAGCTCGGCCGCGATGCCGGCCCGGCGGAACTTCGCGGAGATCTCCGTGTACAGCTCCTCGCCGTTCGCGAAGGACACCGACAGGTCGAGCGCCGCCACCCGCACCCGCATCGGCCGGGCCGCCCGCAGCCGCATCTCGATCCACTCCCGCTCCGCGTCCCAGAGCGCCACGTGGTCGAACGCCTCCGGGTCGAAGTCGGCGTCCAGCTGGCGGTTGAGCACGCGCAGCACGTTGCGGTTGAACTCGGCGGTGACGCCGGCGCTGTCGTCGTACGCCGCGACCAGCGTGTCCGCGTCCTTGACCAAATCGGTGCCGAGCAGGAACCACTCGCCCGGGTGCAGCACCGCGCGCAGGTCGCGCAGGAAGCGGGCCCGCTCGGCCGGCTCGAAGTTGCCGATCGTGCCGCCCAGGAACACGACGAGCCGCCCGTCGCCGGCCGGTATCTCGTCCAGGTGGCGGGTGAAGTCGCCGGCGATCGCGTGCACGTCGAGGTCGGGGTAGTCCGCGTCGATCGCGGTGGCGGCCGCGCGCAGCGCCGGCTCGGAGACGTCCAGCGGCACGAAGCGGCCCAGCGTGCCGTACCGGTGCAGCGCGTCCAGCAGCAGCCGGGTCTTGTCGGAGGAGCCCGAGCCGAGCTCGACGAGGGTCTTCGCGGCGGTGACCTCGGCGATCTCGCCGGCGTGCGCGGTGAGCGCGGCCCGCTCGGCGCGCGTCGGGTAGTACTCCGGCAGCTCGGTGATCCGCTCGAAGAGCTCGCTGCCGTGGGCGTCGTAGAACCACTTCGGTGGCAGGGTCTTGGGTGTCGCGGTGAGCCCGGCGCGCGCGTCCTCGCGCAGCGCGCGGGCCAGGTCGGCCTCGGTCAGGTGGATGTCGAGCCTCACAGGTCCTCCACGTTGTGGGTCGCCAGGTCGGCGACCACGAGCGAGCGGTCGGGGACGGGCTGCCACGCGGGGTCGCCGTCGTAGGGTTCGGAGGCGACGAGTCCGGGCCGCGTCCACAGCGAGTGGCCGGCCGCCGTCGCGTAGATCCGGTCGCCGTCGGTGAGCAGCAGGTTGAGCCGCGAGCCCGGCGCCGCGGCGTCCACTTCGGACACGAGCGCGGCGAGCGCGGCGGCCGGGTCGGCGCCGCCGCGCAGCCGGTGGCGCAGCAGCGCCCACAGGAAAGCGGCGTCGGTGGGCGCGTCGAGCGTGAGAAGGTCGGTGACGGGCAGCTCACCGGCGAGCTTGGCGACGCTGTGCGGCCAGCCCGTCACCCGGCCGTTGTGGCTGAACAGCAGGCCGTCGCCGGCGAACGGCGCGGCCGCCGTCTCCACCACCGGCATGCCCACGGTCGCCGAGCGCACCGCCGCCAGGACCGCGCCGCTGCTGGTCGACCGCGCGAGGTCGGGCAGCGCGGCGTCACTCCACATCGGACTTCCGCGCCGGTACCGGACCGGACCGTCCGGTGTGTACCAGCCGACGCCGAAGCCGTCCGCGTTGATCGTGCCGCCGCCACGCATGTCCCGCGGCGCCCAGGACTGGCGCAGCAGCGAGTGCGGCGGCTCCAGCAGCAGGGCGGCCAGCGTCACCGGCCGCCCCACGTACGCCAGGTGCCGGCACACTAGGCGGGCTCCGGCGTCGTCGCTTCGCTCCTTGCCAGCTCCGGTGCCGTGCCTGGCGCGCTCGCTTCGCTCGCTGGGTGGCCCCTGGAGCCGGCGCGCTCCAGCCTCGTCGCTTCGCTCCTCGGGCCGGAGCTTGCCAGCTCCGACGGGGCCGTGCGCGCGCACCGGAAGCCGGCGAAGATCTGGCGCCGGATCGGGTAGTCCCAGTTGCGGAACGTGCCGCGGCAGGCCGCCTTGTCGGTGCCGAACGAGCCGCCGCGCAGCACCTTGTACTCCGGGCCGAAGAACACCTCCGAGTACTCCCGGTACGGGAACGGGGCGAACCCCGGATAGCCGTGGAAGTCCGACGACGTCCACTCCCACACGTCACCGATCAGCTGGTGCACGCCGGCCGGCGAGGCGCCGCCCGGGTAGGCGCCGACCGGCGCGGGGGAGAGGTGGCGCTGCCCCAGGTTGGCGTGGTGCTCCGCCGGGTCCTCGTCGCCCCACGGGTACCGCCGCGAGCGACCGGTCGCCGGGTCGAAGCGGGCCGCCTTCTCCCACTCCGCCTCGGTCGGCAGGCGCTTGCCGGCCCACGCCGCGTAGGCCTCCGCCTCGTACCAGCACACGTGCACCACCGGCTCGTCCGGCACGAGCGGCTCGCGCCGCCCGAACCGCGTGTACGTGCCGTCGCCGTGCCAGTGCATCGGCCCGGCCAGCCCCGCCCGCTGGCGGTGCTCCCACCCCTCGGGGCTCCACCAGCGCGGGTCCTCGTAGCCGCCCGCGTCGACGAACTCCTGGAACTGGCGGTTGGTCACCGGCGCGCGGTCGATGAGGTACGCCGGCAGGTCGACGGTGTGCGCCGGCCGCTCGTTGTCGAGTGCCCAGGGCTCGGCCGAGGTACCCATCGTGAACGGCCCGGCCGGGATGAGCGCCTCCCCGTCGACGGCGGCCGCGGGGCGCGGCGGCGGCGCGGCCGCGAGCACCGGCGGCCCGGCGCGCAGCTGGTGGGTGGCGAGCATCGTCTCGTCGTGCTGCTGCTCGTGCTGCACGATCATGCCGAAGGCGAACCCCTGCTCGACCAGCGGCCGCCCCTCCAGCTCCACCCGGTCGAGCAGGTCGAGCACCTTGTCGCGCACCGTGCGCGTGTACGCCCGCGCCTCGGCCGGCCCGAGCAGCGGCAGCTGGGGGCGGTCCTTGCGGGGGTGCTTGAACGCGTCGTACAGATGGTCGATGTCCTGCCGCACCGGCTCGCGCCCGCCGACGTCGCGGACCAGCCACAGCTCCTCCTGGTTGCCGACGTGGGCGAGGTCCCACACCAGCGGCGACATCAGCGGGGAGTGCTGGCGCACCAGGTCGTCGTCGTCCACCGCGTCGGTCAGCGTGACGCTGCGCCGCCGGGTGCGCTCCAGCTCGGCGGCGACACGCGCGCGAACGTCAAGATCAGTCACTGCAAAGCCTCCTGAAGCCGCTTGTCCACCGCGCCGGCCTGCGCCGCGGTGAGGTCGGTGTCGGCGAGCGCCCTGCGCGCCAGCTCCACGAGCCCCGGCGCGACCGCGCCGATCACCGGGTCCGCGAGCCCGTCGCGCGCCGCCGCCACCCATCGGTCCGCGGTGGGCAGGGCCCGCGCGGACACCTCGTCCACCGTCTCCTCACGAGCGAAAAGCGCCGCGAGTACCGCCACCGGGGCGAACCAGTCGCCGGACGGCTGGGTGTCCAGGTAGCGGACCTCGAGATAGCCCCTGGCCCGCACCGGCGTGAAGAGCGTGGACAGGTGGTAGTCGAGGTCGTCGTAGGTGGGTGGCCGGTCCGGCGCGCCCGCGACGCCGTCGATCCAGCCGGCGAACGTCACCGGCCCGGGCGTGTCCACCACCTCCTCGCCCTCGCGGACGAAGAGCACCGGCGTGTCGAGGATGCGGCCGGCCCACGAGCCCGCCTCTCCGTCACCCGGCGGTGGCGGATGGGTGCGGCTCGGGTCGGTGCCGAACCAGGTGCGCACCCGGCTGGACGCCCAGCCGGTGTGCCGGCCGGCCTGCCGGGGCGAGTTGGCGAACAGGGCCACCAGCACCGGACCGAGCCTGTGCAGCGCGGTCCAGCGGGCGGCGACCCGGTCGCCTGTTCCCGCGTCGAGGCAGACCTGGAGCCCCGCGGACCCGGACATCCAGTCGCGGCCGTGCGGCCCGATGCGGTCGAAGGCCCGCTCCATCGCCTGGTAGCGCGGCGTGTGCAGCACGCGCCGCGCCGGCCGGTGCGGGTCGCACCCGTGGTCGCCGAGGCGCAGGCCGGCGCCGGCCAGGCGGGCCGCGACGTAGTCGATGTCGGCCGCCGTGCCGGCGTGCAGTCGGGAAAGGGAGGAGGCGGGCGGGGTGGATATCTCCACCTGGCCGCCCGGCTCGAGGGTGACCGTGCCGCCGTGCGGCAACGGGAGGTGTGGACTCTCCGGCCGCAGCGTGCGCGGCGCGTGGTCACCGAGTGCCGCGGTGAGCGCGGCGGGGTCGAGGGGACGGGACAGATCTTCGGTGTGGTGGACGGTCCATTCGAGCTCGACGCCGACGTGGCGGGGTGGTCCGGTCTTGAAGCAGACCCGCCCCACATAACCCTCGGCATCCGCCCGATCGGTGACCAGTGGTGCGGTCGCCGTTACCGATTCGAGATGTGACACGGTCGCGACCATACCCCGGCCGTATGACATCTACTCCAGCTTGGGGCGTTCCTTCAGGTCGCGGGGCGGTGCACGTCCTCAAGACAGGGCCAGTCGCCGCCCCCGCCGGCGCGGATCCGGCCCGTGCCGCCACAACGCCGACAGTCGTCCGTGCCGAGGCTGGCGGCGGGCTTCCCGCGGGAGCCGCGGAGCGCGAGGGAAACGGCCACCAAGATACCGACCAGAAGCAGGGCGAGCATGCCGAGATCTCGCGGTGCCTCCTGAAACAACCACGGGAACACGGGTCACCTCTGTACCGGACGAGGTTTGATGGAGGAGCATTCTCCGGACCGATTCATCTGTCAAGTACGAATGAAAGTCTGGACAGCGTCGAGAAGATGGGCGACAGTGTGCGCTCATGGAGAGTACGGCCATGCGCGGTCTACCGGATCTCGCCGGCAGATCTTTATCGGCCGGGTCGCCTTCTCCGCTTGCCGAGCGGCAGAATGCGAAGGATCTTATCCATTTGTTGAAGGCGATCATCATCGCGCACCGCCGGGCCCGGAGGTACGACGCGACGTATCTTTCGGTATCGATTCTTGTCGCGTTGTCCGGCCTGGTCGCAACATTTGTCAAAGGACTCGCCGTGCCGGTATCCGTGATCGGCGGACTATGGGCCGCCGCCTGCGCGGCGGGTGTGGTGGCGTGGACGCGGCGCGAGATCCAGCGTGCCGCCACAATCCAGGAGATGTTCGACGTGCGGCTCTTCCGGCTGTCGTGGAACTCGATCGCGGCCGGCGACCCGATCGACACCGCGCAGGTGAACTGGCTGGCCAAGCGGTACCGAGGGGACCGGTCGGCGCTGCGTGACTACTACGACGTCCCCAGGCTGCCCGCCCCGTACGACGTTGTCGCCTGCCAGATGCTCAACCTCGCCTGGGGCGCGCGGGTGCGCCGCCGCTACGCCCGGGTGCTGCTCACGGGCGTCCTGGCCTGGTCCGTCGCGGGCGTAGCGGTCGGCGCGGCGGCCGGACTAACGGTGATCGAGACGGCTCTGTGGTGGTACGTGCCGTCCCTCGGCGTGGCGCTGCTGGCCTGGGACGCCCTGCGGGCGCAGCGGGAGGTGGCCGCCGAGCGCGAGCGGCTGCTGGGCATCCTCTGGGAGCGGGTCCGGGCAAGCGTCACGGGCAGCGGCGTGGACCTGCCGGCGACCGTACGGGCGGTCCAGGACGCGATCTTTCAGACCCGCCAGCGGGACATCCGGGTGCCGACCTGGTTCTTCAGCCGTTTCGAGGCGGCTGACCGCGCCGACTTCCGGGCCATCATGGCCGAGCTCACGTCGACGGTCAGCGTCCGGACCGCCGGCGACCGGGCGAACGCGTGACGGACCAGGACGCGCTCGCCGCGTACCTCAAGAGCGTCGACGTTGCCAACGAGCTGGTCGCGTGCGGTCGGGAGCGGGGCTGGACCCCACGGGCGCCGGCGGATGGTTGGCAGGCCCGGGGATACACCGATGCCACGCTCGCCACAGTCGTGGTCGACTGGGGCGACCGCGCCGAGAAGGTCATCGTGAAGGTGGCACCCAGCGCCACCTGGGACCACGCGGCCTACAAGGCGGCCGACATACAGTGCCCGGACGACTTCCGCGGGCACCTCGTGCTCGACGCCATGCCCTCCTGGCGGATGGACTCAGGCGGCATCGTCACCTTTCAGAGGCTCGCGGCCGACGACGTCACCAACTGCAAACCGCTCTCGGCTCTCGCCGTCGCGGACCTGCCAGCCGCCTGCGAGCTGATCGTCCGTGGGCTCGCACACAGCTGGAACCCCGAGCCGCCGCGACCGGTCCGTCGGCTCCTCACCGCGGTGCTGCGCGACCAGATGGGGTGGGAGCTGGGCAGCTACGGCTCGATCCGGGCCTGGGCGCGGGACGCGGACCTGCTCGCCGAGGAGATGCCGTGGCTCGCATTGAGGGACGAACCGGCCGTGTGCCCCAACCCGCTGCTGCTCGCGGACGACCCCTCACCACTCGGCGCGGCGACCGCCGAGATCCTGGAAGGGCGGTGTCACGGGGATCTCCACCTCCTCAACGTCCTGCTGCCCTGCCGTCCCGGCGGCACGCTCCTGCCGGAGGACTTCCTCCTCATCGACCTCGGCGGATACCAGCGTTCCCGGCCGCTGACCACCGATCCGGTGTTTCTGATGCTCTCCGCCATCGCGTCCGGCCTGGGCCGCCTCACTCCGGAAGGCCGCCAGGAACTGCTCGACCACCTCGTCCGCCCAGGCGCGACCGCCCCGCGGGGATACCTCGCCGAGGTCGTCGACCGGGTGATGGGCACCGTGGCTGGCCGGGTCACCGCCGACGACCGGGGGTGGAGCCAGGAGCTGCGCGCGCAGCTGCGGCTCTCCATCATCGGCATCGCGACGCTCTTCACCAGCTTCAGCAACCTGGGTGCGCAGGCCCGGTGGTGGTTCTTCCGCCTCGCCGCCCGCCTCGGGCGCGACCTGCTCGGCGACCTCGAGGTGCAGATCCCCGCACAGGCGCCGCCGGCCACCAACCCGTTTCACGACACGCCGGTGTCCGCTCCCGCGCCGCGCCGGCCCGCCGCCTACGCGCCCGCCACGCGCGAGGTCGTGCTCGCCTGGCGTGCCGCACTCTCCGACCCCGCGGCCGCGCGCCACCACCTCCGGGCGGCCTACGCGCTGGTTGACCTGGCCGCTGACCGCGGCCCGGCAGGTGCGGCCGCGACCTGTGAGGCGCTCGATGGCCTGGTGCACGATGCCGCGCGGATCCTCGGCGATGAGGATCCGTGCACGCTGCGCCTGCGGCACAAGCTCGCCGGCTGGACCCACCTGGCCGGCGACGCGGTCACCGCCCTGGAGACCTATCGGGCGGTGGCGGGGATACGCGCCCGCGTGCTCGGGTCCAACCATCCGGACACCCTGGAAAGCGAACGGCGTGCCGGCTGGCCGCCCCTGCTCGACGACGCGGCGCGCCAGGCCTACGGCTCCTGAACTGCCTCGCCTGTGCCCGCCAGGGTCTTCTCCGCGACGCTGATCAGCTCTTCGTACGTGATGACGGTGATCCCCGTGACGAACGTGTTGCGTACCCGGATCTCCTCCCGGACCTGCCGCCGATCGAGCTCCGGCACGTGGCCGGGGTGCCCGATGAGGATGGTGACGAACGGCCGCCGGTACTCGACCGGCAGCTCTTCGCTCACCTCCTCCTCGTGGTCGTCGAGCGCGCGAACCAGCCCACGGGCCCGTGCCTCGGCGGCCGCCACGAGCGGGGACAACGCGTATCCGCCACCCTCCACGGCCACGACGAGGTCGGGCACGGCGGGCGGGCCGACGATCACCAGGTGGATCGCGCTGTCGTAGCGGAGCATCGCGATGACGTCGTCCGCCGCCCCAGGGAGGATCTTCGTGGTGATCCTGGGCATCAAGTGGCCACCGAACACCCACCACTCCTTGCGCAGGAGCCGGCACAGCTCCGGCAAGCTGACCGCCGGGTTGTCGACGGCCAGCCGGAGCTGGCTCAGCCCTTGGAGCCGCCTCATCTGCTGGATCAGGTGCGTCAGATGGCCGGCCGCATCGAGCTCGACCAGGCGGGGCAAGAGCTGCTCGTTGCGGGAGAACGCGTCAAAGATGCTTTTCAGCGAGCCCTCGTCCAGCGAGCTCGACTCGATCAGCTCGACCACCGATGGGACTATCGCGCTTTTCGACTCTGACGGTGTGCGGGTCCGAACCGCGCCGGTGCTCAGCAAGGCCTCCAGGCGCCGGATCTGTTCGCCCGGTGAGTCGATGCCGTTCCGGGAAAAGGCAAAGGTCTCGATACGGTCACCAGCCACCGCGGCGCGAGCGGATGGCAGTGGCGGCGCGGGAACGGAAACCGTTATCGCGCCCGTCCAGACGGATCTTTCCGGCGACGTGGTGCCCACGAATCGACGGTAAGCGCCGGGATACGAAGGCACCCCTCGTCCGAACGGGTGACGTTCAGTAATGATCAACGATTGCAAATGCGGAATGCGTCGGAAGATGCACAGTGGGGATGAGCGTTTGTTCCCCACCCGCTAATATTTCGTTCGCCCAATTTCCGCTGCACCATGATCCTCGGATGGAGGCGGCAGTGTCGGTCCGGCCCGACGCCAGCCCAGCCGTGTGGATCCTCGCCCCGGGCAGTGACCCGGAGGACGCGCCCGCGGCCTGCGGCTGCCTTGTCGCGGACGACCTCGTTCTTACCTCAGCGATACCGGATCTCCCGGACGACGGTTACCGGGTCACGTTCGGGCCCGGGCCCCAGGTGTACTCGGGCCGGCTCGTCGTCCGCTCGCATGACGATACGACCGGCATGAACGCGGGTCTACTACGCATAGAAGACCCGGGATGGGCGCCCCCGGCCGACCGCCAGCCCCCGAGGTGGGGCACCTTCACCGGTGGCCTGGCCTGGTCCGCCGCGAGAGTCCATGCCGACGTGGCGCACCCGGTGGACGTCAGTCCGCTCTCCTGGCGGCGACGGGCCCGGTGGGACCTGCGGCACGGTCCGTCCGCCGGGCACGGCGGCGACGGGGCGCCGCTGTTCATCGGCGACCTCCTCATAGGCGTGGCGATCGGCGAGGGCGAGGGCGACGCCCGCCGGTGGACGGCCGTGCCGGTCGCCGAGCTGGTCCGGCTCGCCGAGTTTCGGGCTCCGATCGAGGACCGCGTCGGACGGCCGCTGCACCTGGAGCCGATTGAGTGCGCCGGGCTGCTCGCGCCGTGGGCGCCGGTCGCGGGCTGCCGCATCGCCGCGGATCTCCTCGACCCGCGACGCGCGGTGGCACCATTCGTCGGTCAGGGCGACGCGCTCCGGCGGCTGCTCGCCTGGTGCCACCGGGGAGAGGCGCTGGCCGGACTACTGCTCACCGGCGCGCCCGGCCGCGGTAAGACCCGCCTCGCCCGGCAGGCCGCCGACCGGCTGTACGCGCTGAACTGGCTGGTCGGTGAGGTCGCGGCCACCACCGTCACCGACGCCTGGCTGCGTCACCTCGCCGCCCTCGACCGCCCCGCGCTGCTCATCTTCGACGGCATGGGCTCACTCGACATCGCGGCCGCGGTCGTCGACCACCTCGCCGCCGAGCCACCCCGCCACCCGGTTCGGCTGCTGGTCACGGCGGTCGCCGGCGATGAGCGCTGGACCGCCTGGCGAGAGCGGCCGGGCGCGATCCCGTCGGTATTCGGGGCCGCGGCGCTGGTGCTGCCCGAGTTTTCACTCGGGACCGACGAGGCGGAGACGGAGGTCGCCACCACCCGGTTCGGTTCGGCGTTCGCGCGAAGCCTGGAGCGGTTAGTCGGGGCGGCTGACCTCGAGCGGCGGCTCGCCAAGCCCGAGACCCGGGCCGCACCTACCTGGGTGGCCGACGGTTCCCCGTCGACGGTTGCGGTGGCGATGCTGGCCACGCTGCTCAGCGATGAACCCCTGGCGGGCAGCGCCGAGGCCGAGGAAGTCCTTCTGGCGGACGCGGTGAGCCGTTGGCGAAGTGAGTCCGAAGCACTCGATGACGGGCAGGCCCGCCGGCTGGCGCAGCCGGCCCTCGACCTTGCCCTGGTCACCCGCCCCGCCGATCAGGCCGAGGCCGTCGAGGTCCTCACGGCGCTGGCCGGGGCGGGCGGGCCGGCGGCGGCGCTGGCCGCGTGGATCCGCAGGCTCCATCCGCCGGCCGAGCCGGACCAGCGCTACTGGGGAGCGCTGTTGCCGCCGTCCTTGCGCGCTCGACGGCTGGCGGTGGCGTGCGGGGAGGCCGAGTTTTCGGCTGCGTTGCGCCGCCTGGGTGCGGAGCGGCTTACGTACGCGCTCGCGCGATTGGCCGAGGCCGCCGACAATCACAGCGCCCCGGCCGCGCTGCTCCGGGACGTCCTCGGCGACGATCCGGCGGGCCTCGGCACCGCCGCGGTCGTCGCCGTGTCCGTGACCGAGGCGCCGGCTCCGCTCGTCGCGGTCCTGCGCGATGTGGCCAGCCGCGACGATCTGCCGACCGAAGCGGCGGCGACCCTGGCCGACGCGATTCCCGCCCCGGCCGGTGCGCTCTGCGAGGTGGAGGTGCTGCTGCGCGCTCGGATCACTGACGAGCACCGGCGGGCCGGCGAGGGCGGCCAGCGGCAGGCCTGGTCCCGCCTGGCGACCGAGCTCGTGTCCCTGTCCCGGGCGCTGGCAGCGGTCGACCGTCATGCTGAGGCCCGGGCCGCCGCGAGTGAGGCCGTAGACCGACACCGCGCACTGTGCGACACCACGCCCGGCCCCGCCGTCGTGCGCGGGCTGCGCACCGCGCTGCGTGTGCTGGGCGAGCGGGAGCTGGCGCTCGGCGACATGGAGGGCGCCACCAAGGCGGCGTTGGAAGCCACCGGCGTCTGCCGCGCCGCCGCCGCGACCGACCGCCGGTTCTCCCCGTGGCTCGCCGCCGACCTGGAGTTCCTGGCGGTGCTGCGCCTCGACGGCGGCGATCCGGAGGGCGCGGTCGAGGCATACGAGGAAGCCGCCCGCGAGCACCGGTCCGGGGACACGGTGGACCTCGATGCGGCCGGCGCGGTGCTGTGCGGTCTGTCGGATGCCCTCGCCACCTGCGGGCGGCCGGGGGCCGCGGCCGCAGCGATGGCCGAGGCGGCCGGCCTGTACGAGGGACTGGCTGGTGCGGACCCACGTGCGTACCTGCGTCCCTTCGCCGCCGCGCTTGAGGTCTGCGCCGGGCGGCTCGCCGAGGCCGGCCGAGGCGGCGAGGCGGCACAGGCCGCCGAGCGCGCGGTGTTCGCTTACCGCAGGCTGGACGAGCAGCGCCACGACGCGACCTCGACGGACTGCGCCGAGGCCCTGCGGCGCCTCTCCGACCGGTACGCGGCCATTGGGCGTGGGCCGGATGCGTTGGCCGCCGCGCACGAGAGCGTGAGCAAGCACCGGGCCGCCACCACGGCGGCGAAGCAGATGGTGTCCGCGCCACTGTGCCTCGCGCTGCACACCCTCGCCCGCCGCTATGACGAGGCGGGCCAGGTGGACTATGCCGCCGACGCCTCGATGGAGGCCGCGCAGGGGTACCGGAGGCTCGTCGAGCGCGGGCAGCAGGAGTACCGGGCGGCACTCGCCGGTGCCCTGAGCAACGCCGCCGTGTTACGCGGACGGCAAGGTGTGCCGCAGGAGAGCGAGCCATTGGCCCGGCAGGCGCTGGAAGCGGCTGACCAGCTCGATCCGGCCACGATCGCAGGTATCCGCAACAACCTCGCCATCGTGCTCGGCGAAGCGGCTGACCGGACGGGTGCCACGCGGCTGGTGGACGAGAGTGCCGCCCTCGCCGCCCGCGCCGTACGGGATCTCGGCGAGGCCGGCCAGTCGGGCCACGTCGCCCTGGCGCGCGCGCTGATCACGCTGGCCCACCGCGAGGCCGCCGCCGGTCGTTCGGCGGAAAGCATCGCCGCGGCCGAGGGCGCCGTCGAGGCATGCGACACCACGGACCCTGAGCAGGTCGTGCTGGCCGCCGCACTGCGCACGCTCGCCGAGCAGTACGTGGACGCGGAGCGGTTCAGCGAAGGGGCGCCGGCCGCTGAGCGCGCCCGGACGGTGTACCGCCAGCTCGTCCGGATGGGGCGAGCCGAAAGCCGGGCCGATCTGGCCGCGTTGGCGATGTTACAGGCCAGCATGCCCACCGACGTCCTGTCGCCGTTGGCCGCGGCGGCTGCAGCAGAAGAGGCGGTTCTCTGCTACAGCGCGCTCGCGGCCGAGAGTCCCGAGCGGTACCGCGACGCCCTCCTCGCCGCACTCGACCTCTCGGCTCACCTGCACGCCTCGATGGAGGGGTACGAGCAACGCGCGGAAGAGCGCCTCGCGGAGGCGATCAACCTCGGCGACACGCTGGTCGACAATGCCCCGCGCGACCACGCCGCCGGCCAGTCGGCACGCCTGCGGTGGCTCGCCGAGCGGCTCCTGCCAACCGACCGAGCCGGTGCGTTGGCTGCGGCCGAGCAGGCATTCGCCCTGAGTCAGGAGGTGCGCGACCTCGCTTCGACCCGGCTGGAGCTGGCGGCGTCAGCGGTGCTGCTGGCGCGGCTGCTACCCCGCGACGACCCTTCCGGCGACGGTGCTCGTCCGATGCGGCTGACCAACGCAGCGGTGGTGTGGTTCGAGGAACTAGCACGCGAGCGTCCCGACCTGCACCTGGCCGATCTCGCCACGGTACTGATGTTTCGCGCCTACCTCAGAGCCCAGGTAGGTAACGACCGGGGGTGCGCCGCCGACGCGGACCTGGCGTTGAGATACCACCGGGACGTCGCTGCCAACGTCGCCGCGCATCGGCCGGCGCTGGCCGAGGCCCTGCTGGCACGGCTGGAACTGCCGGCCGACGGGCGACTCGACCGCCTGACGCTGCTACGCGAGGTGACGGCAGTTTACGAGGAGCTCAGCCAGGACGACCCCGACGAGTACCTGCCAAGCCTGGCGCGCCTCCACTTGCGCCTCGCCGCCGAGCTGCAGCCGAACGAGAAGAAGGCCACGCCGGAGAGCCTCCTGCACCGACGTCAAGGCATCGACATTTTGGCGGACCTGGCCGAACGTGGGCGTCTCGAGCTGGGTCCGGAAGCGGTCCGGGAGCTGCTCCGGCTCGGCACGCTCCTGGCCAGGGCAGGCCGTGATGTGGAGGCCCAGGGAGTACGCGGACGGGCGTCACGGCTCAACGACCGGCTGGGGGCTGGCGGCGGGGGTACGGACGACGAGCAGGAGACCTGAGCTGCGGGTCAGGCCACGTGGTTGGCGCGGAGGCCGACGCCTCGGTCAATGCCTCGTGGGTTTGAGGGTGTCGTCCAGGAAGTCGATCGACGCGTCGATCAGGGCGGCCACGTCCGGGGCGCCCTCGAAGATGTGGTCGGCGCCGGGCACCGGGTGCAGGTCGCAGCGCAGGCCGTACGCGTGCAGCAGCGCGGCCAGGTGTTCGCTCTGTGAGTAGGGCACGACGCGGTCGTCGGTGCCGTGCACGCACAGGAACGGCGGCGCGTCCGGATGGGTGTGTTCGGTCGGGCTGGCCAGCCTCGCCAGGTCGGGCACCTCGGCCGGCGGCGCGCCGAGCAGCTGCGCCGACGGGCTCTCCGGGTTTCGGCCGCCCATCGCGAGGATGTCGGTGACGCCGTACCAGTCGACGGCCGCGTGCACCGCGCTCGACACGCCGGTCAGCCCCACGTCGCCCTCCAGCGTGGCGTGGTCGGGCGTCAGCGCGGCGAGTGCGGCCAGGTGCGCGCCCGCGGACTCGCCCCACACCGCGAAGCGGCCGGCGTCCAGGTCGAGGTCGGCGGCGAAGGCGCGCAGCCACCGGACCGCCGCCTTCACGTCGTGCAGCTGAGCGGGGAAGTGCGCCTCGGCGGACAGGCGGTAGTCGACGCTCGCGACCGCGTACCCCCGCTGCTGGATGCGCTCGAAGAACCGCAACGGGGCGATGGTGGCCGGCAGAATGCGGCGGTCGCCCGTGCGCCACCCGCCGCCGTGCACCCAGATGGCGACCGGCCACGGGCCGGCGCCGGCGGGGACGCGCAGGTCGAGGCGGAGGGGGCGGTGGCCGAGCACCGTCGCGTAGATGGCGCTGGCGTACAGGCGGGTGCCGTCCGGGCGGACGTGGGCGCGCGGCGGCGGCGCGGTGTCGGCGTCGGTCACACCGGGAGCGTAGCGAGGTTTGCCCGCGGATCACCCGGGTAGCAGAGCGCGGACAGGGGGTTGAGAGCGGAGCCCGGGCTCGTGTTGAGGCATCCCCTGCCGACCGGGCCCCGCCTGGCGCCCCCGGGGAGGAAGCCGGACCGGCGGAAGTGACCTCCGCGGCCGACCATACGGCGCCACACTTGAGGTATCCCAGGCGGCCGCCTTCCAAACCCCGAGAGACCACCCGAGCAGGAGAGGTTGATCAATGGCTCGTCCGCGGATCGTCATCGTCGGGGCCGGGTTCGCCGGCTACCAGTGCGCACGGAAGCTGGCCCGCCTCTCCAAAGGGGCGGCGGACATCGTGCTGCTCAACCCGACCGACTACTTCCTGTACCTGCCGCTGCTGCCGGAGGTCGCCGCGTCCGGGCTGGAGGCGCGGCGGATCGCGGTGTCGATCCCCGGCACGATCGGCGACCGGGTGCGGCTGGCGCTGGGCAAGGCGACGGCCGTCGACCTCGACGGGCGGCGCGTGGAGTACACCGACCCGGAGGGCGGCGGCGGCGACCTGCGGTACGACCGGCTCGTGCTCGCCGCCGGCAGCGTCAACAAGCTGCTGCCGATCCCGGGCGTGGCCGAGCACGCGCACGGGTTCCGCGGCATCTTCGAGGCCCTGTACCTGCGCGACCACGTCACCCGCCAGGTCGAGCTCGCCGACGCCGCCGACGACCGGGGCGAGCGGGCGGCGCGGCTGACGTTCGTGGTGGTGGGCGCCGGCTACACCGGCACGGAGGTGGCCGCGCACGGCGCGCTGTTCACCCGGGACCTGGTCGCCCGCCACCCGCGGCTGGCCGACGACCCGGTGCGGTGGATGCTGCTGGACGTGGCCGGCCGCGTGCTGCCCGAGCTCGACGAGCGGCTGTCCCGCACCGCCGACCGGGTGCTGCGCGAGCGCGACGTCGACGTGCGGACGGGGTGCTCGGTGAAGGAGGCCACGCACGAGGGCGTACACCTCAGCGACGGGAGCTTCGTGCCCACCCGCACGCTCGTGTGGTGTGTCGGCGTGCGGCCGGACCCGCTCGTGGCCGACCTCGGCCTGCCCACCAACAAGGGGCGGCTGGTGGTCGACGAGTACCTCGGCGTGCCCGGCCGGCCCGAGGTGCTGGCCTGCGGCGACGCCGCGGCGGTGCCCGACCTGACCCGGCCCGGCGAGATCACCGCGATGACCGCGCAGCACGCCAGCCGGCAGGGCAGGCTCGCCGCGCACAACATCGCCGCGTCGTACGGCAAGGGCCGGCCGCGCGCGTACAAGCACCACGACCTCGGCTTCGTCGTCGACCTCGGCGGCGTGCAGGCGGCGGCCGACCCGCTCGGCATCCCGCTCGGCGGGCCGGTGGCGAAGGCGGTCACGTCGGGCTACCACCTCCTGGCGATGCCGGGCAACCGGGTGCGTACCGCCGCGGACTGGGCGCTCAACGCCGTGCTGCGGCGCGAGACCGTCCAACTTGGACTTGTGCGGGCCCCCGCGGTCCCGCTGGACACGACGCAGCCCGAGGTCCGTACCATCTGATCATGGTGCGGTACGCGGAGGCCGCCGGCCGGTGGGTCCTGCTGGCCACCGTGCTCGGCTCGGGCCTCACGTTCCTCGACGCCACCGTGGTCAACATCGCGCTGCCCCGGATCGGCGAGGACTTCGAGGCCGGCGCGGCGGCTCTGCAGTGGACGGTCAACGGGTACACGCTCAGCCTCGCCGCCCTCATCCTGCTCGGCGGCTCGCTCGGCGACCGCTACGGGCGCCGCCGGGTGTTCGTGATCGGCGTCGCCTGGTTCGCCGTCGCCTCGCTGCTGTGCGGCCTCGCGCCCAACGACGAGACGCTGATCGCCGCCCGCGTCCTGCAGGGTGTCGGCGGCGCGCTGCTCACGCCCGGCTCGCTGGCGATCCTGGAGGCGTCGTTCGACTCCGACGACCGCGCCAAGGCGATCGGCGCGTGGTCGGGCATGGCGGGGGTGGCGGGTGCGATCGGCCCGTTCCTCGGCGGGTGGCTGGTCGGCGCGGCGTCGTGGCGGTGGGTCTTCCTGATCAACGTGCCGCTCGCCGCGCTGGTCGTCTACGTCGCGCTGCGGCACGTGCCCGAGTCCTCGAACCCCGACGCCGCGCCGCGCCTCGACATCGCCGGCGTGGTCACCGGCGCGGCCGGGCTCGCCGGCCTCACCTACGGCTTCACCGCGTGGGCCGCCGAGGGGCCCGGCTCGCCGGTCGTGCTGGCCACGCTCGCGGTCGGGGTCGGCGGGATCGCCGCGTTCCTGCTCGTCGAACGCCGCTCCAGCCACCCGATGCTGCCGCTCGAGATCTTCCGGATCCGGCCGTTCACCGCGGCCAACCTGGTCACCTTCGCCGTGTACGCGGCGCTCGGCGGCGTGTTCTTCCTGGTGGTGCTCAACCTCCAGGTCGTGGCCGGCTTCAGCCCGCTCGCGGCGGGCACCGCGCTGCTGCCGGTCACCGCGCTGATGCTGGTGCTCTCCGCCCGGGCCGGCGCGCTGGGCCAGCGGATCGGCCCGCGCATCCCGATGACCGCCGGCCCGCTGCTGTGCGCGGTCGCGCTGGTGCTGCTGTCCCGGGTCGGCGCCGGCGCGGACTACGCGGTGGACGTGCTGCCCGCCGCGATCCTGCTCGGCCTCGGCCTGTCGCTGACCGTGGCGCCGCTCACCGCGACCGCGCTGGGCTCGGTGCCCGAGCGGCACGCCGGCATCGCCAGCGGCGTCAACAACGCCGTGGCCCGCGCCGCCGGCCTGCTCGCCGTCGCGACACTCCCGCTCGCCGCCGGCATCGGCACCGGCAGCCTCACCGACGCCGGCGACCTCGCGCCGGTGTACCGCAACGCCATGCTGATCTGCGCCGGCCTCCTGGTGGCCGGCGCCGCCGCCGCGGTGGCCTGGGTGCCGCGCCGGGTGGCCCGCGACGAGCCGGTCCCGGTCCATTGCGCCGTTACCGGCCCGCCGCCGCGCCAGGTCGGGGAACAATCGCCAGGATGAGCGACATGCTGGCGTGGGAGGTGCGGCAGCCGGGCCCGATCGCCACGGACCCCCTCCGCGCGGTGGTCCGGCGCCGCCCGGAGCCCGACGTGGGTGAGTTGCTTCTGCGGGTACGGGCGTGTGCCGTCTGCCGCACGGACCTGCATGTGGCGGAGGGCGACCTGCCCGTGCACCGCCCCGGCGTCACCCCCGGCCACGAGATCGTGGGTGAGGTGGTCGCGCTCGGCGACGGCGTCGAGGGGTTCGGCGAGGGGGAGCGGGTCGGCGTGGCGTGGCTGCGGCACACCTGCGGCCACTGCGTGTACTGCCTGCGCGGCGCGGAGAACCTCTGCACCGAGTCCCGCTACACCGGCTGGGACGCGGACGGCGGGTACGCGCAGTACACGGTCGCCCCGGCCGCATACGTATACCGGCTGCCCGAGCGCTACTCCGACGCCGAGGTCGCCCCGCTGCTGTGCGCCGGCATCATCGGCTTCCGGGCGCTGCGCCGCGCCGACCTGCCGCCCGGCGGCCGCCTCGGCGTGTACGGCTTCGGCGCCTCCGCCCACCTCGCCACCCAGGTCGCCCTCGCGCAGGGCGCGCGGGTGCACGTGCTCACCCGGGCGGCCGCCGCCCGCGCGCTCGCGCTCGACCTCGGTGCCGCCTCCGCGGGCGGTGCGGACGAACCGCCGCCCGAGCCGCTCGACGCCGCCATCCTCTTCGCGCCGGTCGGCGACCTCGTACCGGTCGCGCTCGCCGCCCTCGACCGCGGCGGCACGCTCGCGATCGCCGGCATCCACCTCACCGACATCCCGCCGCTGAACTACGAGCGCCACCTCTTCCAGGAGCGGCAGGTGCGCAGCGTCACCGCGAACACGCGCGCGGACGGGCGCGACTTCCTCGCCTTCGCCGCCGCGCACCCGCTGCGCGTCACCACCACGCCCTACCCGCTGGAGGCCGCCGGCACCGCGCTCGCCGACCTGGCCGCCGACCGGGTCAACGGGGCCGCCGTGCTGGTCCCGTGATCCACCTCCATACTTAGGCGCGTGACGCACGAGTTCGAGCTCGGGACGGACGGTCCCGCGGTGCTCGTCGTGGGCGTCGACGGCTCGACCACGTCGATGCGCGCCGGTGCGTACGCGGCCGGCCTGGCCCGCCGCCAGCGCTCCCGCCTCGTCGTCGTGTACGTCTCCCGCCCCGGCGCCTTCGTCGGCCTCGCGCCCGGCGCGGCGGCGGTGGCGCGGCAGGCCGACCACGAGTTCGCCGAGGACCTGCGCCGGCAGGTCGAGGAGGCGGCCGTGTCGACCGGCGTGCGCGCCACCTTCCAGGAGGTCTACGGCGACCCCTACTCAGAACTGGTCCGCGTCGCCACCGAGGTGAACGCCGACGGCGTCATCGTCGGCGCCTCGATGCGCGCCGGCCACCGGTTCGCCGGCTCCCTGGCCATCCGCCTGGTCAAGTCCGGCCGCTGGCCGGTGACGGTAGTCCCCTGACCCCCTATCCCCGGTTGATCAGGGAGTTGGTGGGCGTGTGGGGCGGCGCGTCCGGGCACGCGGTCGCTGATCAACGGGGGGTTGTCCGGCCCGCGGGGAGCGGGAAGGCGCGCCGCCGGCAGGGCGTCCTGCAGGGACTGGGCCAGGCGGCGGACCACCGGCTCCACCTCGGCGCCCTCCACCAGGTCGACCTCGGCCCTGGCCAGTGCGGTCCACACCTGGCGCATCTCCGGGCGCGAGGGCATCGGGTCGCCGGACCGGCACTCGGCGTAGAAGGCGGCCATCACCGCGTCCCGCGCGACCACCTCGTCGAGGGCGCTGCGCAGTGCCGGCGGGCGGGGCTGCAGGTCGTACAGGGCCTGTGCCACGTCGGTACGGGTCAGGTAGTGCGCGGCGAGGTCCTGCGCGATCGTCTTGTTGCGCCCGCGCTTGGTGAGGAAGAACCCGTGCACCGACGTGAACGGCCGCACCGCCGCGTGCCCCTCGTACGCCGGCACCGGCCCCACCGCGAACGACAGCCCCGCGCGGCGGGCGTCGGTGACCACCCGCGAGGCGCAGATGAGGTACGGCGTGCGCCCGGCCTCGAACAGCGCGGTGGCCCGGTCCTTGTCGATCTCCCGGCGCAGCACGCCCGCACCCCGCGCGCCCAGCCCCCGGATGCGCGCGAACGCGGCCACCGTCTCCGGCGCGGTCACGCCTAGCCGCGTCGGGTCGGGCCGGCCGGCCGCGTCCCGCCCGAATAGCCAGCCGCCGGCGGCGAGCAGCAGCGGGTACATGTAGTACGGGTCGCCCTCCGCGCCCACCTGCACGACGAGCGCCTCGTCGGCCCGCCCGGCCGCCCGCAGCGCCTGGCCCGAGGCGAGCAGCTCCTCGAACGTCGCGGGCTGCTCCGGCGCCAGGTCGGTGTTGCGCAGCAGCACGGCGGTGTCGAGGGCGTACGGCACGCCGTACAGCTCGCCGTTCCACGTCATCGCCTCGATCGCCTCGGGCAGGAACGCCTCCCGCCGGCGGTGCGACATGACCAGCGGCTCGATCAGCCCGCGCGCGGCCAGGTCGCCGACCCAGTCGTGCGGGCCGACCACCACGTCCGGCACCTCGTCGCCGTCGCCGCCGTCGACCAGCAGCGCGTGCAGCCGCTCCAGCTGCTCGGTGCGGAAGCGCAGCCGTACCCCGTGGGTGGCGAGGAAGTCCGCGGCGAACCTGCGCAGCGCGTCGGCCCGCCGCTGGTCCGCCCAGATGAGCACCTCGGGCCGCAGCTCGGAGAGGCGGCCGAGCTGGTCGCGGATCCACCGCACGCCGGCCGAGTCGGTGAACGTGACCTCCACCCGGTAGTCGACCGCCCGTGCCCCGTCGGCGATCAGCCCGGTGCCCAGCTCGCTGGGGTGGAAGGCCGGGTCGGCCGACGGCGGCACGATCGGCAGGTCGACGCGCTCGCCGACGTTGGGGTCGTGCACGTCCAGCACGGTGAGGCTGACCTGGTAGACCGGCGTCTCGGAGGCGTTGCGCACGAACGCGCCCCACCGGTCGCGGTCCCAACCCCACCACGCCGACACGAGCGCCGCCTGCGTACGCCGCTGGAACGCCTCCTGCTGCCGCCGGGCGTCGGCCGCCACCCGGTCGCGCTCCGACTCGATGCGGTACACCCGCTGCGCCCCGAGGGCGGCGAGCGCGGCGAACAGCAGCGCCAGGATCGTCGCGATCGAGGAGAGCCAGGTGGGTACGTCACCCCAGTCGGCAGCCAGTGTCACGCCTCGACTGTAGACAGTGGATCAACCGTGGCCGCGGAAGGTGCGGCGGTAGGCGGTCGGCGGTACGCCGATCGAGAGCTGGAACTGCTGGCGCAGCGCGGCCGCCGTGCCGAAGCCGGACTGGCGGGCGACCTGGTCCACGCCCAGGTCCGTGGTCTCCAGCAGCAGGCGGGCACGGTCGAGCCGCTGCTGGAGCAGCCACCGGGCGGGGCTGACGCCGGTCTCCTCGCGGAACCGCCGCGTGAACGTGCGCACGCTCATCCGCGCGTGCCCGGCCAGCCCGCTCAGCGTGAGCGGCTCGTCGAGGCGGGCCAGGGCCCACTCGCGAGTGGGTGCGGTGCCGGCCGCGCCGATCTCCGGGACCGGGCGCTCGGTGTACTGCGCCTGGCCGCCCTCCCGCCACGGCGGCACCACGCACCGGCGGGCCGCGCTGTTGGCGACCTCGGCGCCGTGGTCGCGGCGGATGATGTGCAGGCACAGGTCGATGCCGGCGGCCACGCCGGCCGACGTGAGGATCTCGCCGTCGTCGATGAAGAGCACGTCGGGGTCGAGCTTGACCTTCGGGTACATGACGCGGAACTCGTCCGCGTGCGCCCAGTGGGTGGCGGCCGGCCGGTCGTCGAGCAGCCCCGCGGCGGCCAGCACGAACGATCCCGTGCAGATCGACACGATCCGCGCGCCCCGGCCGTGCGCGGCCCGCAGCGCCTCGCCCACGGCGGGGTCGACGGTGCCGTCGGTGAGCGGTGGGCCGTCGTGGATGCCGGGCACGACCACCGTGTCGGCGGTCGCGGTCAGGTCGAGGCCGTGGTCGGGCACCACCTGGAAGCGGGCGGCGGAGCGGACCGGGCCGCCGGTGGGGGTGCACACGTCCACCGCGTACCGCCGGTCGCCGCGCGCGTCCCGGGCGGCGCCGAGCACCTGGGACGGGGTGCCGAGGTCGAGGCCGACGACGTGGTCGAGGGCGAGGACGGCGACGCGGTGGGCGTTCGGCGCGATGCTCATCGCCCGAGTATATGGCCGAATCTTTGCGCATGATGGCTCGCGGGCCACTCGTCGTTTCGTACCCCTTGATCGAGACTCGGTGCGTGACCCGTCGCCTCCACCCCGCCTGGCTCGCGGCCGGCGTGGCCCTCGTCGCGCTCGTCGGCGCCGCCGGCTTCCGCGCCACCCCGGCCGTGATGCTGCACCCGCTGCACGAGGAGTTCCGCTGGCCGCTCGCCACGATCTCCGCGGCCGTCTCCGTCAACCTGATCCTCTACGGCCTCACCGCCCCGTTCGCGGCGGCGCTGATGGAGAAGTTCGGCATGCGGCGGGTGGTCAGCGGCGCGCTGCTGCTGGTGGCGGCGGGCAGCGGGCTCACCGTGTTCATGAACGCCAGCTGGCAGCTCATCCTCTGCTGGGGCGTGCTGGTCGGCCTCGGCACCGGCTCGATGGCGCTCGCGTTCGTGGCGACGGTCACCGGCCGCTGGTTCGTCAAGCGCCGCGGCCTGGTCACCGGCGTGCTGACCGCCGGGGGAGCGGCCGGGCAGCTCGTCTTCCTGCCGCTGCTGGCAACGGTCGTCGAGAAGAGCGGGTGGCGCACCGCCGCGCTGATCGTGGCGGCCGCCGCGCTCGCCGTGGTACCCCTCGTCGTGTGGCGGCTGCGCGACCACCCGTCCGACCTGGGCGTGTCCGCGTACGGCGCGGCTCCCGACGACCCGCCACCACCCCCGATGACTGGCGGCGCCGCCGCACGGGCACTCGGCGCGTTGCGCGCGGCCGCGAAGACGCGCCCGTTCTGGCTGCTGGCCGGCGGCTTCGCGATCTGCGGCGCCACCACGAACGGCCTTGTCGGCACCCACTTCATCCCCGCCGCCCACGACCACGGCATGTCCGAGACCACGGCGGCGAGCCTGCTCGCGCTGGTCGGCCTCTTCGACATCGCCGGCACGATCGCCTCCGGCTGGCTCACCGACCGGGTCGACAGCCGGGTACTGCTCGGCGCCTACTACGCCCTCCGCGGCGGCTCGCTGCTGGTGCTGCCCACCCTCTTCGCCGAGACGGTGGGCCCGAGCATGCTGGTCTTCATCATCTTCTACGGCCTGGACTGGGTGGCCACGGTCCCACCGACGGTCGCCCTCTGCCGCGAGTACTTCGGCGCCAGCGGCCCGGTCGTCTTCGGCTGGGTCTTCGCCTCACACCAGTTCGGCGCCGCCATCGCCGCGACCGGCGCCGGCCTGGTCCGCGACCAGCTCGGCACGTACGCCCTGGCCTGGTACATCGCCGGCGCCCTCTCCATCGGCGCCGCCGTGCTGTCCCTCCTGCTACGCCGCGGCGGCCGCGCCGTCCCGGTCGCCATCGAACCGCCCGCGCCGAAGATCCCCGTCGGCTGGCGCCTACGCCCCGCTGAGGACTAGCGACCTTTTCGAGGCCGCCCGGGGGTGAGATCTCGGCGGCCTTCAGGAGACCCAACCCAAACCCGATGCGAGCTACCGCGACGCCCGTCGTGGTCCGGACCGTCGCTCCCGCGGCCTCACCCTCCGCGTCGGCCCAGCTCACCCCGCTCCCGCAGATCTCCGGCAGCTCACCTCCAACTCGGGGCGGGGCCGCTGCTCAGGTGGTCCAGGGGCGGAGCTTTTCGGGGTTGCGTACGGCCCAGATGTGGGTGATCCGGGCGCCGGCCACCTCGAAGGCGATCACCGTCGCGGTCGCGCCGTCCAGTTGGGCGACCAGGCCGGGCTGGCCGTTGACGGTGCGCTCCAGCAGCGTCATGTCGCGGATCCTCGGGGCGAGGTCGGCGAAGTAGCGGGCGACCGGCTCGCCGCCCTCGACCGGGTGCAGCATGGCGCTGACCAGGCCGCCGCCGTCGCCGACCGCGAGCACGGCGGGGTCGAGGAGGGCGATGAGGGCCTCGATGTCGCCGGCCTCCCACGCGCGCTTGAAGTCGCGGACCACGGCGGCGCGGCGGGTCGTGGGGGTGGCGGGCGGTTGGGAGACGTCGATGCGGTGGCGGGCCGAGGAGGCCAGCTTGCGGCAGGCGGCCGGGGTGCGGCCGACGATCTCGGCCACCTCGGCGAACGAGTAGCGGAACACGTCGTGCAGGACGAACGCCACCCGCTCGGCCGGCGTCATCGACTCCAGCACCACCAGGAACGCCATGTTGACCGACTCGTCCAGCGTGATGCGGTCGGCCGGGTCGCCGGCGGGGCGGCCGGTCGTCCACTCGGCGCTGTCCGGCAGGGGCTCGGGGATCCACTCGCCGACGTACCGCTCGCGCCGCACCCGGGCCGAGCCGAGCAGGTCCAGGCAGACGCGGCTGGCGACCTTGGTGAGCCAGGCGCCGGGGGACTCGATCGCGTCCTGCTGCTCGCGGGACATCGCGTACCAGCGGGTGTACGTCTCCTGCACCGCGTCCTCGGCGTCGGCGAGCGAGCCGAGCAGGCGGTACGCGAGGTTGATCAGCTGTCGCCGCTCACTCATGATCGCGTCGAGGCCGTCGTCCGGCTCCGGTTGGCTGCCCATGGTCCACACCTCCACCCGGTCCGACGAGACAGCGCGCCGGAGTGTGAGGTGGCCGGCCCGCCCTCACAATACGAGGGCCCGCGTCGTCGGACCGGGCATGGAACCTGTCAACGTCTCGATCATCTACTACAGCGCCACCGGTACCGTGCACGCGCTGGCCCAGGCCGTCGCCGAGGGCGCGGAGAAGGCCGGCGCCCGCGTGCGCCTGCGCAAGGTGCGTGAGCTGGCACCCCAGGAGGTGATCGACACCAACCCCGCATGGGGCCAGCACATCCAGGACAGCGCCGGTGTCACCGAGGTCAGCCACGACGACGTGGCCTGGGCGGACGTGGTGCTGTTCGGCACGCCCGCCCGTTTCGGCAACATGGCCGGCCCGCTCAAGGCGTTCCTCGACACCACCGGCCGGCTGTGGCGGTCCGGGCAGCTCGCCGACAAGGTGTGCTCCGCCTTCGTCGCCAGCAGCACCCTGCACGGCGGGCAGGAGTCGGCGCTGCTCGCGCTCGGCAACGTCTTCTACCACTGGGGCGGCATCATCGTCCCGCCCGGCTACACCGATCCGGTGCAGTTCCGGTCCGGCAACCCGTACGGCACGTCGCACGTCTCCTCCGCCGGCCCGCCGGACGACGTGGCCCTGGACGCGGCCCGCTACCAGGCGCGCCGCGCCGTGGAGACCGCGGCGGCGCTCAAGGCCGGGCGCGAGGCCCTCGCCGCGTCCCGCTGAGCCGAGACACCAACCCCGGGCGCGCCGCTCACCGCTGCGCGGCGCGCCCGATCGGCCGGGCCGGGTTGCCTCCCCACAGCTCGTCGTCCGGGATCACCGTGCCCATCGTCGCGACCGAGTTGGGGGCCAGCACCGCGTGCTCGCCGAGCGTCACGCCGGGCAGCACGACCGAGTGCACGCCGACGACCGCGTACGCCCCGATGCGCACCGGCGCGAACACGACCCGGTCGCCGGTGATCAGGTGGGCGGTCACCACCGAGCCGTGGCCGAGCGTGCTGCGCGGGCCGAAGTCGACAAGCGGCAGGTCCTCGGCGTCACCGCCGAACGCGGCCTGCGCGCCCACCCGGGCGCCGAAGACCGCGTACAGCAACGGCTTGGTGAACACCGTGGTGAACGGGCGCAGCGCCTTGTGCGCCAGGTCGGAGAGGACCGCGCAGAGCTTCCAGTACGTGAACTGGCGCGACACCATCGGGTACTCGCCGACGGGGTAGGGCGAGAACCGCCGGACCATCGCGAGCAGCAGCGCCGTGAACAGGCCGTAGGCGAGCAGGAACGCCGCGGTGCCGAGCAGGACGCGGTACGGGCTGTGCTGCCAGGGACCGTTCGTGGAGACCGCCCACGCCGTGCCGGTGGCCAGGCACAGCAGCACGGTGACGCAGGCTCCACTGAGGACGTAGTCGAGCGGTCCGGTCTTCATCCGTTTGGTCGCTTCCTGGAAGGCGTCGCGGCGCGCACATCGTCGCGGACGGCGCGGGCGGGAGCAACCCCGGCGACCATTGATTCCTACTAAATCTATAGGGTAACGTCCTGACCATGGACGAGGCTCAGTACGACCGGACGCGCCTTGCGCAGTTTCTCGCGGGGGAGGCGCGCGCGGACGGCCTCTCGCGGCGGGGCCTGATGCGGCTGTCGGCGGCGGTTGGCGTCGGCGTCGCCGCGGGAGGCGCGGGTGCGTCGGTGGGGGCGCACCCGCGCGCGCGGCCGACCCGCCGATCCTCAAGCCGCTGCCGGCGGAGCTCTTCACGGTCTTCGGCACCAACGCCGAGACACGGTGGGAGGCGCTGCGCGACACCGGCTACCTGGTACCCGTGGACCGCTTCTTCGTGCGCAACCACACGCTGACGCCGCGCATCGACGCGGACGCCTGGCGGCTGCGGATCTCGGGCAGCGGCCTGCGCGGCGGACCGGTCGAGCTGACCTACCGCGACCTGCGCCACCTGCCGTCGGACACGATCACCGCGGCCGTCGAGTGCGCCGGCAACGGGCGCAGCTTCTTCACCAGCCAGCAGGGCCAGACCGTCTCGGGCACCGCGTGGAAGCTCGGCGCGATCGGCGTGGCCCGCTGGAAGGGTGTGCGCCTGTCCACGGTGCTCAAGCGGGCGGGCCTGCGCCGCGCGGCCGTCGACGTGCAGCCGGTCGGGCTCGACCCGGACTTCGTCACCGGCGGCGTCAACCTCGGCCCGGTGCGCCGCCCGCTGCCGCTGGACAAGGCGCTGCACGACGTGCTCCTCGCCTACGAGATGAACGGTGAGCCGCTCCCGCCCGACCACGGCTTCCCGGTGCGGGTCGTCGTGCCCAACTGGATCGGCATCGCCTCGATCAAGTGGCTGGGGCAGCTGGAGGTCTCCGCCGAGCCGCTCTTCTCGCCGTGGAACACCCAGTTCTACCGACTCTTCGGCCCGGCGTACCCCACCGATGGCGAGCTGGTGAGCCGGCAGACCGTCAAGAGCGCGTTCGAGCTGCCGTGGGAGGCGAGCCTCGCGGCCGGGCGCCAGGTGCTGCGCGGGCGCTCGTGGTCCGGCAACGGGCGCATCCGCCGCGTCGAGGTGAGCACGGACGGCCGCACCTGGCGCCCCGCGCGCCCCATCGGTCACGGGCCGGTGTGGCAGCGCTGGGAGCTTCCGTGGCACCCGGCGCCCGGCGCGTACACGCTGCGGGCGCGCGCCACCGACGTCACCGGCGTCACCCAGCCCGAGACGGTGCCGCACAACACGCTGGGGTACCTGTTCGGTGCGATCGTTCGGCATCCGGTGACCGTCGTGTAGACGTACCGTGATCGGATGAGCGAGGCGTACCGCCGGTGGGCGTGGGTCGCGGTCCTGGTGGTGGGCCTGATTCTGTACCTCGTCGTGCTCCGCACGATGGTCAGCACCAGGAACCCGAACTTCGTGCCCACCACCATCCTGCTCGGCGCGACGGTGGTACCGGCGACGTTCCTGACCTTCGCCGCGGGGCGCTCCGGCAGGTGGCAGGTGCCCGCGTGGCTCCTGGTCGCGGCCGCGTTCTTCGGCGGTGTGGTCGGCGTGATCGTGGCCGGCCAGCTCGAGTACGACGCCCTGCGCGACCTGGGCGCCCTGCCGATGCTCTTCGTCGCGGTGATCGAGGAGTGCGCCAAGCTCATCGTCCCGGCCGTGATCCTCGCCCTGCTGTGGCGCCGCCGGCGCGAGCCGGCCGACGGCCTGGTCATCGGCGTGGCCTGCGGCGCCGGGTTCGCGGCGCTGGAGACGATGGGGTACGCGTTCACCGCCCTGCTCGCCTCCGGCGGCAACATCGGCGCCGTCGAGGAGACGCTCTTCGTCCGCGGGCTGCTGGCGCCCGCCGGGCACACCGCGTGGACGGGCCTCACCGCCGGCGCGCTCTTCGCGCTCGCCGCCAGGCCGTCGGGCCGCCGGGTCTGGATCTTCCTGGGTACCCTGCTCGGCGCGATCGTGCTGCACGCCCTGTGGGACAGCATCGGGGCGGTCCTCGGGTACGTGGTGCTCGGCGTGGTCAGCGTCGGCTGGCTGCTGCTGGAGATGCGCCACTACCGCACGTTCGGCGAGCACCGCGCGCCCGCCAGCGCCGCCCGCCGCCCCGTCGTGGCCTCCTGACCCGCGCTACGGCACCTCGACGGCGAGGCGCTCCGGGCGTGCCTGCCGGATCGGGGTGAGCGTGCCGACCACGGCCACCAGCAGGCACGCCACGCCTGACACGAGGGTGGTGGCCGGCACGCCGTAGGTGGCGGCGGAGGCGGTGAGCACGGCCGCGCCGAGCGGGCCCAGCGCCGAGTGGATCGTCCAGAACGACGACGTGACGCGCCCCAGCATGTGGTCCGGCGTGACCTCCTGGCGCAGCGACATCGAGCAGATGCCGGCGACGCCGATGCCGAACACGACGGTCGTGGCCAGGGCGGCCACCACCGGGACGCTGCGGGTCATGCCGATGCCGGCGATGGCGAGGCCGCAGAGGGCGTACGAGCCGAGCCAGCAGGCGCCGAAGCCCCACGAGCGGCGGGCCGGTGCCACCACGAACGCGGCGAGGATCGTGCCGGCCGCGGCGGTGGCAAGCACGTACCCGACCGTGGTGTCCGGGCGGCTCAGCTCGTGACCCACGTAATACACGATGATGTCGGTCAGTCCCAGCGTCAGGAACGTCAGAAACCACAGCAGCATGGTCAGCGCCCGCAGCACCGGGTGCCGCCACAGGAAGCGGACGCCCACCACGAGGTCGCGCCAGGACATGCCGTCCGGCTGGCGGGGCTCGCCGGCCGGGACGCGCACCCGGAGGCGGACGAAACAGAGCCCGACCGCCGACACGGCGAAGGTGATCGCGTCGACGGCGATCGCGGCCGTCGGGCCGTGCAGGCCGGACAGGACGCCGGCGAGCACCGGGCCGCCCACCGCCGCGGCGGCGTAGGTGGCGGAGAGGCGGGCGTTGGCCTCGGTGATCCGTTCCGGGTTGACCAGGTTGGGGAGGGCGGCCACGTACGTGACCCGGAAGATCATCGCGAACCCGGCGCCGAGCGGGACGATCGCGTACAGGATCCAGATCTGCGGCGAGAAGATCCAGAGGATCGGGATCAGCGCGTACAGGGCGGCGCGCGCGACGTCGCAGACGATCAGCAACAGGCGCCGGTCGACCCGGTCGGCGAGCGCACCGGCGAACACGCCGGTGAGGATCGTGGCGGCAGCGGCGAGGCCGGTGAGCAGACCCATCTGCGATACCGAGCCGGTGCCGCGCAGCACAAGGAGAGGAATCGCCACATAGGAGAACGAGTCGCCCGCGACGGACAGCGTCTGCACCACCCAGAACAGCGTGAAGTCGCGGTCTCGCCACAGCGACGCGGAGACCATGGCGTATTGGATCACTCACAGCACGTGTTCGTCAGTATCGATGAGCGTTAACATCCTCACATTGACGTGCGTACGGTATGTTTTGCGTGTATGAGAGCGATCTTCGCCGTGATCCCCGCCATTGTTCTCGCCGTCACCGCCACCCCCGCCCACGCGGCCGGCCGACCCTCGTGGCAGCTCGCCGAATCCGGCTCCACCGCGCGCCTGCGGGGCCTCGACGTGGTCAGCGCGAAGGTGGCGTGGGCCAGCGGTTCGGGCGGCACCGTGCTGCGCACCGTCGACGGTGGACGCACCTGGCGCTCCGTGGGCCCGCCGGACACCGCCGACCTGCAGTTCCGCGACATCGAGGCGTTCAGCGCCGACCGCGCGGTCGCCCTCTCGATCGGCGAGGGCGAGGCCTCCCGCGTGTACGCGACCGGCGACGGCGGCCGCACCTGGACCGAGACGTTCCGCAACGACGAGCCGCGCGCGTTCTACGACTGCATGGCGTTCTTCGACCACCGCCGGGGCCTCGCGCTGTCCGACCCGGTCGACGGGAGGTTCCGGATCGCGTCCACCGTGGACGGTGGGCGCTCGTGGAGGGTGCTGCCGGCCGACCGCATGCCCGACGCGCTCGCCGGCGAGTTCGCGTTCGCGGCGAGCGGCACGTGCCTGGTGACCGCCGGGCCGGGGCCGTGGGCGTGGTTCGGGACCGGGGGTGGCGCGACGGCGCGGGTCTTCGCCACCGCCGACTACGGCCGCGGCTGGAGGGTCACCGACTCGCCGCTGCCCAGCGGGGCGTCGGCGGGCATCTACTCCCTCGCGTTCCGCGACCCGTGGCACGGCATCGCGGTGGGCGGCGACTTCGCCGCGCCCACGGCCGCGCCGGACGGTGCCGCGACCACGCGCGACGGCGGCCGCGGCTGGCAGGTCGCGCGCACGGTGCCGGGGGAGTACCGCTCCGGCTCGGCGTGGGTCCCCTGGCGCTGGAACACCGCGCTCGCGGTCGGCCCGACCGGCAGCGACGTCTCGCGGGACGGCGGCCGCACGTGGACCCGCTTCGACACGGGCAGTTTCGACGCCGTGGACTGCGCTTTCGACGGCACGTGCTGGGCGTCGGGGGAGCAGGGGCGGCTGGCCAGGTTGCGCCACTTGTAACTGGTTTGTCACAGTCGCCGTCCGGCGCGGCGGTCGCTCGATGGCTCGTACCAATGATGGTATTTCGGGGTGAATCGCGCATCGTGGCGCGTCCGCGGCGGCGCGGCACTGGCCGTGCTGCTCGCGGGCGTCGCGGGTCTTGTCCTGGTCCGTCCCGGGGTCGCGGCGGCGCCGTCGCGGCCCAACATCCTGCTGCTCGTCCTCGACGACGCGCGCACCGGCGCGACCGGCGTGATGTCCAAGACGGAGGACTGGCTGCGGCGCGGCGGCACCTATCTGCCCAACACGGTCGCCACCACGCCGAGCTGCTGCCCCAGCCGCGCCTCGCTGCTCAGCGGCCGCTTCACGCACAACCACGGGGTCAACCAGCAGGACGCGATCGGCCGCTACGACCACGAGCGCACGCTGCAGCACGACCTCAAGGCCGCCGGCTACGGGACCGCCGCGGTGGGCAAGCTCTTCAACCGCTGGCCGCTGGCGCAACGGCCGCCGGGCTTCGACCGCTGGGCGCTGACCCATGGGGGGTACGACGGCGCGTGGTTCGGCGTCGAGGGCAAGAGCCGGCGGGTGGGGTACTCGACGACGTTCATCGGTGAGCAGGTCAACCGGTACCTGGATGATTTCGAGGCCGATGACACGCGACCGTGGTTCATGTACGCGGGCTTCACCGCGCCGCACTCGCCCTACACGCCGGAGGACAAGTACGCGGGGCGCGAGTTTCCGTGGGACGGCAACCCCGCGACCCGGGAGACCGACCGGCGGGACAAGCCGTCGTGGGTGCGCAAGTACTCGATCAGCTTCGAGGAGGGCACCGCCACGCGGGCGGCCCAGCTGCGCACGTTGCTGTCGGTGGACGATGCGGTGGAGTCGGTGCGGCAGCACCTGTCCGCGCGCGGCGAGCTCGACAACACGCTGGTCATGCTGGTCTCGGACAACGGCAAGGCGTGGGGCGAGCACGGGCTGCCGAGCAAGTTCACGCCGTACCGCGAGTCGGTCAACGTGCCCGTGTACCTGTGGTGGCCCGGCCACGTCCCGGCCCGCGAGGACACCCGGCTCGCCGCCCTCGTCGACGTCGCGCCGACACTGCTCGCGGCCGCCGGCCTGCGCCCGAGCTACGAGCTGGACGGCCGGTCGCTGCTCGGCCCGGCGCGGGAGCGGGTGCTGCTGGAGTACTGGCGCGACAAGGCGAACGGCAGCTTCCCGACCTGGGCGTCACTGCTGTCGTGGGGCCGCTACCAGTACACCGAGTACTTCGACGGCGAGGGGCGGCGCACGGAGCGCGAGTACTACGACCTCGCCGCCGACCCGTGGCAGCTGACCAACCTGCTCGGCGACCGCGACCCAGCGAACGACCCGGCGCTCACTCCGCTGGCGGACGCGCTGGCCGCGCAGCGGCGGTGCGCCGGGTCGGGCTGCTTCTAGGGTTGGCCTTTTGGGTTTTCGGCTGGCCTTTGTTCTGGCCGGCTTGCTCCGGTCGGCCTGTTCTGGCCGGCCCCGGTCGGCCTGTTCTGGTCGGCCCTGGTCGGCCTGTTCTGGTCGGCTTGTTCTGGTCGGCCTGTTCTGGTCGGCTCTTTGTTTCAGAGGAAGCTGATTGGCGGAGGTTCGTTGCCGGGGCGCCATTTGATGCCGCAGCCCGAACTCGGCACGTGCGGCTCCGGCACGGACTCGCCGCGCAACACCGCGTCGGCGGCGGCGCGCAGCAGGTTGCCGGTCACCGGGACATCGTTCTTCGGGCGAGCCTCGTCGAACGCGCCGCGGTAGACCAACCGCCGCTGCCCGTCGTAGAGGAAGAAGTCGGGCGTGCACGCGGCGCTGTACGCCTTCGCCACGTCCTGCGCGCTGTCCACCAGATAGGGGAACGTGAACCCGGCCCGCTCCACCTGCCCGGCGAGGCCCGGCACGTCGTCGTCGGGGTAGTTCACGACGTCGTTGCTGCTGATGCCGATGGTGGCGAGCCCCTTGCCGACGTACTCCGCGGCGAAGGCGCCGAGCGCCGACTCGACGTGCCGCACGTACGGGCAGTGGTTGCTGAGGAAGACGACGAGCAGCGCCGGCGCGGACACGTCGGCGAGCTTCACCTCCCGCCCATCCACGGACGGCAGGGCAAAGTCCGGCGCGGGCGTGCCCAGCGGCACGAGAAACGACGAAACGGCCATGCGTCGAAGCCTAGCCGGACGGTGGGAGATGCGCCGTCGCGCCCTAGCCCCGTCTTTGTGGCTGCCCCGCCCGGGGCCCGTGGACACCGCCCGCCAGGGTGAGCCCGTGCTGGGTGCGTGCGTGCCCGTGCTGCGCGCGTTGTTCTGCCGCGGCGTTTTCCGTGGTGGGTGCGTTGTCGTGATTGCGCGCGTCCCCATGCTGGGTGCGCGCCCATGTTGGGGTGCGCGCCTGTGCTGGTTGCGTCCCTGTGCTGGGGCTTTGTGTCTGTGATGCGTGCTGGGGCGTTTCCGTGGGGGTGCGTTGTCCTGTTGCGCGTGCCCCCGTGCTGGGTGCGTGCCCGTGTGGGGTGCGTTGCCGTGCGGCACCTTGCCGTGCTGGGCGCGTGAGCTGGCTCGGTGTGCGCACGCCGGTGCTGCCTGCCCTCCTGGTGGCCGGGGTCGTTGAGCCGTGCGGCCCGCGGCCTCAGGCGCCCGGCCGGACCAGGCCCGTCTCGTAGGCGAGGATGACCGCCTGGACGCGGTCGCGCAGGTCGAGCTTGGCCAGGATGCGCTTCACGTGGGTCTTGACCGTCGACTCCTCGACGACCAGCGACCTCGCTATCTCCGCATTGGACAGTCCACGCGCGACGAGCTCCAGCACGTCACGCTCCCGCGGCGTGAGGTCGCGCAGCCGGCGGCCGGCCGCCGGGTCCGCCTGCGGCTGGCGCGCCATGCGGTCGATCACCGTCCGGGTTACCGACGGCGACAGCAGCGACTCGCCACCCGCGATCGTGTGGATCGCCTCGATGAGCTGCTCAGGCCGGGTGCGCTTGAGCAGGAAGCCGGACGCGCCGGCGCTCAGCGCGCCGAATACGTAGTCGTCGTCCTCGAACGTCGTCAACATCAGAATCCGCGTCTCCGGCGCCGCCCCGAGCAGCTCCCGCGTGGCGGCGATGCCGTCGAGCCGCGGCATGCGCACGTCCATCAGCACGACGTCGGGGCAGAGGCGGCGGGCACCGTCGACCGCGGCCCGCCCGTCGGCCGCCTCCCCGACCACATCGATCGCCTCGTCACTGGAGAGGACCGCCCGCAGCCCGGCCCGCATGAGATCGTCGTCGTCGACAAGCAGTACCCGGATCATGCCGCCGCGCGCCCCTTCGGCCTTGCACCCCTGTGCCAGCGCCCGTGCCTTTGCCGGCGGTCGTGCACTTCCCGGCCGTCGTGGTCTTCCCGGCGGTTCAGCTCTTGCTTGCGGTCGTGCCTTTCCTGATGCTCGTGCCTTTGCTGGTGGTCCTGCATTCGCAGGCGGGCGCGCCTTGCTCGCGCCTCGGCTGGCCGGTTCGGGCCCGCTGGGGTGTGCCGCCCGGGCCTGCCCGCGGTCATGCCGGCTGCCCGTGCGGCAGGTGGGCGTGCAGCCGGAAGACGCCGCGCTCCACCGCGGCGTCCAGCGTCCCGCCCAGCAGGGTGGCCCGCTCGCGCATCCCGACGATCCCGTGGCCGCCGCCGGTGACCGCGGTGGTGCCAGCCGCCGGGGTGGTGCCCGCGGTCGGGTTGGTGACCGTGATGTCGACGGCACCCGGCGCGAACCGCACCGCCACGTCCGCACTGCCCCGACCGTGGCGCGCCGCGTTGGTCAGGGCCTCCTGCAGGATCCGGTAAGCCGCCCAGGCCACGCCGTGCGGCAGCGTCCGGCCCGGCGGCGGGATCACCGCGGCGATGGCCAGCCCGCTGGCGCGGTGCCGCTCGACCAGCTCCGCCAGCGCGGTCGGATCGGCGGGCGCGGGCGGCACCGGACCGTCATCGCGCAGCGCCCGCACCAGGCGGTCGATCTCGCCGATCGTGCCGCGGGCCACGTCCTCGATGGCGGTGATCGCGCGCCGCGAGCCCGCCGGGTCGCGCTCGTGCAGCAGGCGGGCGGCGCCGGCTTGGACGAGGATCACGTTGATCGCGTGGCCGGCGGAGTCGTGCAGCTCGCGGGCGATCCGCGTGCGCTCCTCGGCGACCGCCAGCCGCCGCTCCCGCTCGGCGTCCCGCCCGGCGCGGCGGGCCTGCTCCTCCAGCTCGGCCATCCGCTCCCGGCGCATCCGGGCCTGCTCCTCCAGCTCGGCCATCCGCTCCCGGCGCATCCGGGCCCGGTCGCCGGCCAGGTAGAGCGTGGCCGCGACCAGGGCGACGCCGAGCAGCTCGGGCACCAGGATCTCGCCGACGTCCTCGCCGCGCAGCAGGTAGGCAAAGCCCAGCAGCGGCGCGAACGCGAGCGCCACCTGCAGCGCGAGCCGCCGGTGCCACGGCCGCGGGTCGCCGCCGTAGGCCATGCCGAGCGTGTAGATGGCGATGCCCGGACCGATAGGCAGGTCGAACGGATACCCGAACCGGTACAGCACGGCGCTCGCCGCGAACGTCACCACGCACACGACCATCGGCGCCCGCGCCCGGAACACGAGCGGCAGGGCCGTCATCGCCGTCACCAGCACGCCGATGCCGTCGAGGTGGTGCACGCTGGCGTCGGGCGTGCCGAACCCGTCGGCCGCGAGGACGCCGAGCGACAGCACGAACGCGAGCACGGCGAGGCCCGCGTCGACGGTCGTGCTGCGGCGGATCACGGTTCCGAGCGTAAGCCAGCCGGGTGCCTCACCGGATCGCCCCGCGGGAGCACGCCGTGTACCCCCACGGGGGGACGGACGGTTCGCCCCGCGGCGCGACGCGGCGAAGCGCCCACCGTCCCTAGCGTTGCCGCATGCCCGTTTCCGCACCGTCCCGCCCCACCACACGCACATCGCGCCTCGCCCGCCTCGCCGGCTGGTCGCAGCGGCACCGCTGGTGGGCCCTCGTCCTGTGGGTGCTGACCCTCGCCGCTGTCACGGTCGGCTCGCAGGCGGTCGGCAGTGCGTACCACAACGACTTCTCGCTGCCCGGCACGGATTCGCAGCGGGCGGTCGACGCCCTCCGCGAGCACGCCCCGGTCCGGGCCGGTGACACGGTCCAGATCGTGGTGCAGGACCCGGGCGGCGTGAGCGCACCCGGCACGCGGGAGCGGGTCGAGGCGATGCTCGACCGGGTGCGGCCCCTGCCGTACGTCGCCGATGTCCAGAGCCCGTTCGGAGGGCCGGGGGCCGTGTCGGCGGACGGCACGATCGCGTACGCGACGGTCACGCTCGACGGGCATGCGCAGGACGTTCCGCTCGAGGACGTCCGCACGATCATCGACACGGCGCAGGCGGCCGAGGGCGACGGGCTGCGGGTCGAGCTGGGCGGCGACGCCGTGCGCGGCGCCGAGGAGAGCGAGGGCGGCGCGGCGGAGGGCATCGGCCTGCTCGCCGCGCTGGTGATCCTCGTGCTGCTTTTCGGCTCCCTGCTCGCGGCGAGCCTTCCGATCGTCATCGCGGTGTTCGCGGTCGGCAGCTCGATCGGGCTGGTGGTGCTCGCCTCGCACCTGGCGACCATCGCCGACTTCACGCCGCCGCTGATGATCCTCGTCGGCCTCGGCGTGGGCATCGACTACGCCCTGCTGGTCTTCTCGCGGTACCGGGCGGAGCTGATCGCCGGCCTCCGGGACGGCGAGGACGCCGGGCCGGACCGTGCGGCGGCCGTCCGGGTGGCGCTGGACACGGCCGGCCGCACCGTGTTCTTCGCCGGCTGCACGGTGATCATCGCGCTGATGGGGCTCGTCGCGCTCGGCCTCGGCTCGCTGCAGGGCGTGGCCGTCGCCGTCGCCGTCACCGTGCTCGTCACGATGATCGCCTCGTTGACGCTGCTCCCGGCGCTGCTGGCCATCTTCGGCCGCCGCATCGAGCGGGGCGTGCGCCGCCGCGCCGGCAAGGCACGCCGTCCCGAAGGCGACCGGTGGCGGCGCTGGGCGGCCGGGGTGCAGCGCCGTCCGTGGACCGCCGCGCTGGTGTCGGTGGCCGCGCTGCTGGCGATCACCGCACCCGCGCTCGGCATCCGCCTCGGTTTCGCCGACGCCGGCAACGACGCGCCGTCCACGACCAGCCGCCAGGCGTACGACCTGCTGGCCGAGGGCTTCGGCCCGGGGTTCAACGGCCCGCTCGTCGTGGTGGTCGAGGGCGACCTGTCGGCCGCGGCAGCCGCCGCGCAGGCTCTGAAGCGCGTGCCCGGCGTGGCCGAGACCGTCGCGCCCCCACCCTCCGGCGACGTCGCGACGCTCATCGTCTTCCCCTCGTCGAAGCCGCAGGACGCGCAGACCCACGACCTCGTGGAGCGCCTGCGCGACGAGGTGCTGCCGCCGCTGTCCCGGGAGACCGGCGCCACCTTCCTGGTGGGCGGCAGTGTGGCAGCGGCCGAAGACTTCGCCGACGCGGTCGCGGGGCGCCTGCCGCTCTTCGTGGCGGTCGTGGTGGGGCTGTCCGCGCTGCTGCTGATGGCCGTGTTCCGCTCGCTGCTGATCCCGATCAAGGCCGCGGTGCTCAACCTGCTCAGCGTCGGCGCCTCGATGGGCGTGATCACGCTGGTCTTCCAGCACGGCCTGTTCGGCGCCCAGCCCGGCCCGATCGAGGCCTACGTGCCCGTCATGATCTTCGCGATCGTGTTCGGCCTGTCGATGGACTACGAGGTGTTCCTGCTGTCCCGCATGCACGAGGAGTGGGAGCACCACCACGACGCCCCGGCGGCCGTCCGCGAGGGCCTGGCCACGACCGGCCGCGTGGTCACCGCGGCCGCAGCCATCATGGTGGTGGTGTTCGGGGCGTTCCTGCTGAGCCCCGACCGGATGCTGCAGCAGTTCGGCCTCGGCCTCGCGGTCGCGGTCCTCCTCGACGCGGTCGTGATCCGCTGCCTGGTGCTGCCCGCGGTGATGCAGCTGCTCGGCGCCCGCGCCTGGTGGCTCCCACGCCCGCTCGCCCGCATCCTGCCCCGCCTCGCCATCGAGCGCCCGACGAACGGCTGACCGGTGGAGACCCGCGCCCGACGAGGGGCTGACCGCGGAGACCGTGCACGACGGGCACCCCGACACGCGGCTCACGGTGGAGACCCGCGCACGATGGGGCACCCCGACGAGCGGCTGACCGGTGGAGACCTGCGCGCGATGGAGCACCCCGACGAGCGGCTCACCGTGGAGGCCCGCCGGCCGGGGAGAGCACGGCCCGCCCGGGACCGGCACCAGGCGCCAGCGCGGAGCCGGCGGCGAGACCCCATAATGGACGGATGCTGAGGTGGGAGTACGCCCTGCTGGTCCGCCGCCGCGAGGCGTCAGGGCCGTCGGATTGGCGCATGTCGTATACGTGGTACTCGCCGGACGGCACCCGGCAGGACGTGTCCGCGCTGGGCGACACCGCGATCTCTCACCTGAACCGGGCCGGTGCCCGCGGCTGGGAGCTGGTGTCGACCGAAGAGGACGTCAACAACCTCGAAGGGACCACGGAGGTCCACCGCTACTACCTGAAGCGACCACTGCCGGAGGGCGACCCTGTCCCTTAGCATCCGGCCCGCCCGCGGTCCGACCCGCGACCGTCAGACCCGCCCGCCATGCCAGGCTCGTCCGAGATCCAGCCCGCCACGGCCAGGCCCGACAGGCCAGCCACGGCAAGGGCCAGACCAGCCCGCCAGGGCAAGGCGCGGACCGTCCATGGTCCAGCCCGCCACGAGCCGGGCCGGGAAAAAGGGGCCGGGACGGAAGGGACAGGACGGGACGGGACGTCCTAACGACTGCGGGCCGGCCGCCGCGACGCCTGGAGGAAGTCGCGGTTGAGCTGCCCGATCGTCTCCAGCGGGATCCCCTTCGGACACACCGCCGTGCACTCGCCCGTGTTCGTGCACCCGCCGAATCCAGCCACGTCATGCGCGGCCACCATGTCCAGGACGCGCGTCCGGCGTTCCGGCTGGCCCTGGGGCAGGTGGCCGAGGTGGGTGACCTTCGCGGCGGTGAAGAGCATCGCGGAGCCGTTCGGGCAGGCGGCCACGCACGCGCCGCAGCCGATGCAGGTCGCGGCCTCGAAGGCGGCGTCCGCGTCCGCCTTGGGCACGGGGATCGCGTGGGCGTCCGGGGCGCTGCCGGTGGGTGCGCTGACGTAGCCGCCGGCCTGGATCACGCGGTCCAGCGCGCCGCGGTCCACGACCAGATCCTTCACGACCGGAAACGCCCTGGCCCGCCACGGCTCCACGTCGATCGTGTCGCCGTCGCGGAAGTGTCGCATGTGGAGCTGGCAGGTGGTGGTCGCCTTCTCCGGGCCGTGCGCCACGCCGTTGATGACCAGGCCGCACGCGCCGCAGATGCCCTCGCGGCAGTCGTGGTCGAACGCGACCGGCTCGGCGCCCTCCACCGTCAGCCGCTCGTTGAGCATGTCGAGCACCTCGAGGAACGACATGTCGGGCGAGACGTCCTCCACCCGGTACGCCACCATGCGCCCCTTGGCGTCGGGACCGCTCTGCCGCCAGATGCGCAGGGTCAGGTTCACTTGTAGCTCCGCTGGCTGGGTGTCACGTACTCGAACTCCAGGGCCTCCCGGTGGAGCACCGGCGCGCCGCCGGTCCATTCCCACGCCGCCACGTACGCGAAGCGCTCGTCGTCGCGCAGCGCCTCGCCGTCCGGGTCTGGCTCTCCGCCCGGAAGTGGCCGCCACACGACTCGGTGCGGTGCAGCGCGTCCACGCACATCAGCTCGGCCAGCTCGAAGAAGTCGGCCACGCGACCGGCCCGTTCGAGGGCCTGGTTGAGGCCGTCGCCGTCGCCGGGCACCCGTACCCGCGTCCAGAACTCCGACCGCAGCGCGCGGATCTCCTCGATGGCCTTGCGGAGGCCGGCGTCGGTGCGTTCCATGCCGCAGTGGTCCCACATGATGCGGCCCAGCTCGCGGTGGAAGGAGTCGACGGTGCGGTCACCGTTGACGGCCAGGAGCCGGGCGAGCCGGTCGTTCACCGCCGTCACCGCGGACGAGGCCTCGGCCCGAGAGACCGGCGGGAACGGGCCGTCCGCCAGGTAGTCGTTGATGGTGTTGGGCAGGACGAAGTACCCGTCGGCGAGCCCTTGCATGAGGGCGGAGGCGCCGAGGCGGTTCGCGCCGTGGTCGGAGAAGTTGGCCTCGCCGATCACGAACAGGCCGGGGATCGTCGCGCGCAGGTCGTAGTCGACCCACAGGCCGCCCATCGTGTAGTGCACCGCCGGGTAGATGCGCATCGGTACCTCGTAGGGGTCCTCGCCGGTGATGCGCTGGTACATCTCGAACAGGTTCCCGTAGCGCTCCTCGACCGCCGGCCGTCCCAGCCGCGCGATGGCGTCCGCGAAGTCGAGGTGGACACCGAGCCCTCCAGGCCCCACCCGCGGCCGTCGTCGCAGACGTTCTTGGCGGCGCGGGAGGCGATGTCGCGGGGGACGAGGTTGCCGAACGCGGGGTACATGCGCTCCAGGTAGTAGTCCCGCTCGGCCTCGGGGATGTCGCCGGGCGCGCGGCCGTCGCCGGCCCGCAGCGGCACCCACACGCGGCCGTCGTTGCGCAGCGACTCGCTCATCAGCGTCAGCTTCGACTGGTGCGGGCCGGACTGCGGAATGCACGTCGGGTGGATCTGCGTGAAGCAGGGGTTGGCGAACAGCGCGCCCCGCCGGTGCGCCCGCCACGTGGCGGTGACGTTGCAGCCCTTGGCGTTCGTGGAGAGGAAGAAGACGTTGCCGTACCCGCCGGTGGCGAGCACCACCGCGTCCGCGAGGTCGGTGGTCACCTCGCCGGTGACCAGGTCGCGCACGACGATGCCGCGGGCCCGCCCGTCCACCACGACGAGGTCGAGCATCTCGTGCCGGGTGAACGCGGCGACCGTGCCGGCCGCGACTTGCCGTTCGAGCGCCTGGTACGCCCCGAGCAGCAGCTGCTGCCCCGTCTGCCCCCGCGCGTAGAAGGTGCGCGACACCTGCGCGCCGCCGAAGGAGCGGTTGTCGAGCAGCCCGCCGTACTCCCGCGTGAACGGCACGCCCTGCGCCACGCACTGGTCGATGATCTCGACAGAGACCTGGGCGAGACGGTGCACATTGGACTCCCGGGAGCGGAAGTCGCCGCCCTTGACCGTGTCGTAGAAGAGGCGGTGTACCGAGTCGCCGTCGTTGCGGTAGTTCTTGGCCGCGTTGATGCCGCCCTGCGCGGCGATCGAGTGGGCGCGGCGCGGGCTGTCCTGGTAGCAGTACGACCGCACCCGGTACCCCGCCTCGCCCAGCGTCGCGGCGGCCGACGCGCCCGCGAGCCCGGTGCCCACGACGATGATCGTCAGGCGGCGGCGGTTGGCCGGGTTGACCAGCCGCGCCTCGAAGCGCCGCCGGTCCCACCGCTCCTCGATCGGCCCGCTCGGCACGCGCGTGTCCTTGATCGGCGCACCCTCAGTGAACAGCATCAACCCACCAGCCCGAGGTGAACAGCATCAAGCCACCAACCCGAGGTGAACAGCATCGACCCACCAACCCGATGTAAACGCATCAACTCACCAGCCCCAGCGAGACGGCGAAGGGCACCGACAGGAAGCCGGCGCACAGGCCGACCGAGGCCACCAGTGCCACCAGCCGCGCGCGCCGCTCACCCGCCGCGGTGCGCTGGCCCAGCGTGCGCATCGCGCTGAACACGCCGTGCCGCAGGTGGAGACCCACCGACAGCACCGCGAGCGTGTAGAAGAGCGTGACGTACCACCGCTGCGGCGCGAAGTCCGCGACCACGTTCCCGTACGGGTGCGCGCGGTCGCCGACCGGGTTCAGGTGGCCGGTGGTCAGGTCCAGCACGTGGTACACGGCGAAGAGCAGGATGATCACGCCACCCCACCGCATCGTGCGGGCGGCGTAGCTGCCCTGCACCGGGCGGCGGTGCGCGTACCGCACCGGCTGCGCCGCACGGGCCCGGAGAGCGAGCGTGGTCGCCGCCCACACGTGGGCGGCCAGCGCCGCGGTGAGCACGGTCCGCTGGATCCACAGGTACCCCGAGTCGGGCAGCAGCGGCGCGCCGATCGTGCGCAGCCAGTGCGCGTAGTGGTCGAACGACTCGGCCCCCACGAACACCTTGAGGTTGCCGATCATGTGCGCCACCAGGAACAGCACCAGCACGATGCCGCTCACCGCCATCAGGGCCTTCTGCCCGACGGAGGTCCGCACCGCACTCACCGTTACCACGGCACCGACGCTAGGTGCGGCCGGATCATTCGTCCAATGAATCATTACGGTACCGGCGATAGCTGTAGGCTATGGCGGTGCAGCTCCAGCAGCTCAGGTACTTCCTCGCCGTCGCCGATGAGCGCCACTTCACACGCGCGGCGGCCGACCTCGGCGTGGCGCAGCCCACGCTGAGCAAGCAGATCCACAGCCTGGAGCGCGACATCGGCGCCCCGCTGCTCGACCGCACCCGCGGCGCCGTCACGCTCACCCCGGCCGGCGCGGCGCTGCTGCCGATCGCGCGGCGCATCCTCGCCGACGTCGAGACCGCGCGCCGCGAGGTGCAGGAGCTCGTCGGGCTGCGCCGCGGGCGGGTGCGGCTCGGTGCCACGCCCAGCCTCTCCACCAGCCTCGTCGCGCGCGTGCTGCCCCGCTTCCGCGCCGCGCACCCGGGCATCGACCTGCACGTCGAGGAGAGCGGCTCGCAGGACCTCGTCCGCCACCTCACCGAGGGCAACCTCGACCTCGCGCTGGTCATCCTGCCGCCGCACGGCATCGACCCGGCCCTGCGGGCCGAGCCGATCCTCCGCGAGGACCTCGTCGTCGCCTCGGCCTCACCCCTTCCGGCGCCCGCGGGCCGCATTCCGATCACGGACCTGCGGGACCGACCTCTGGTGATGTTCCGCCGCGGGTACGACCTGCGCGACGCGACCCTCAACGCCTGCCGCGCCGCGGGGTTCGAGCCGTCGTTCGCGGTCGAGGGCGGCGAGATGGACGCGGTGCTCAGCTTCGTCGCCGCCGGCCTGGGCGTGGCCGTGGTGCCGGCCATGGTGCTCGCCGCCCATCCGCGCCTGCACTCGGCACCGCTCGCGCCGCCCGGCATCCAGCGCACCGTCGCGATCGCCGAGCGCCGCGAATCGACGCCCACCCACGCGGCGGCCGCGCTGCGCCGCGAGATCCTCGCGTTCCTGGGAGACTGAGCCGCGTGGACCATTCCGACGTGCTGCGCTGGGTCGAGTCGTACGAGCGGGCGTGGCGCGCGCCCGGCACCGCCGGCCTCGGCGCCCTCTTCACCGATGACGCGAGCTATCTGCAGGGGCCGTTCGAGCAGCCGGTCGTGGGGCTGCCCGCGGTCGCCGAGATGTGGGAGGCGGAGCGGGAGGGGCCGGACGAGGCGTTCGACATGAGCTGCGACGTGGTGGCCGTCGACGGCGACACCGCGGTGGTGCGGGCCGAGGTGCGGTACGGGCCGCCGCTGGACCAGCTGTGGCGCGACCTGTGGATCCTGCGGTTCGCGTCCGACGGGCGGTGCGCGTGGTTCGAGGAGTGGCCGATCGCTCCGCGCGATTGACGCCTGGCGATCAACCTCGGCCGCTTGGGAGGATATGACCGTCTCCTGGGGAGGTGGTGCACCATGTCCACATCACTGTCCGACACCCCTACCCGCGCCGGCCGCGCCACCGAGGTGGCCACCCCGCGCGAAGACCTCGTCACCGTCCTGCTCGGTGCCTGCCTGATCGGCGGTGCGATGTCCGACGGGTGGGCGCACACCAACATCCTCGACACGATCGAGGGCTTCTTCACGCCGTGGCACGCGCTGCTCTACTTCGGGTTCGCCGCCACCGGGGCGTGGATCTTCTTCCTGGCGTACCGGCGCCGCGCCGCCCACCCCTACTGGTGGCGGGACGCCTGGCCCAGCGGCTACCGTGCCGGTGCCGCCGGTGTCGCGCTCTTCATGGTCGCCGGCCTCGCCGACATGGTGTGGCACGAGACGATCGGCGTCGAGGTGGGGCTCAACGCCGCGTTCAGCCCCAGCCACATGCTGCTGGACGTCGGCGCGCTGCTGATGCTGAGCAGCCCGCTGCGCTCCTGGTGGGCCGGGGGTGCCGGCGGTGGCCTGCGCGCAGGTACCGGCGTGGCCTCGCTCGCGCTGACCGCGATGGGCGCCACCATCCTGCTGAGCCACTCGATCATCTTCTCGATGGCCCGCCCCACGCTGCCGTACGAGGCGATGGACGGCGCCAGCAACGAGCGGCTCGAGCACGTGCTCGCCGTGCAGGGCGTCGACGCGTACCTGGTGACGACGCTGCTCATCGGGATACCGCTGCTGATGGCGCACCGCCGGCGGGCGACGCCCGGCGCGGCGGCCGCGCTGGTCGGCGGCGTGGCGCTCTTCGTCCTGGTCATGCGGGAGTTTCCGGCGGTGCTGGTCGCGGGGGCGCTCGGCGCGCTGGTGGGGGCGGCCGTCGCCGACATCGTGCTGGAGCGGCTCGACGCCGTGCGCGGCGCCGACGCCCCGCTGCGCCTGCCGATCGCCGGAGCCCTCCTCGCCGCCGCCGTGTCCGGCGGCAACCTCGTGGGCCTCCACCTCGCCGAGGGCGTCCGGTGGCCGGTCGAGATGTGGACCGGGCTGGTGGTGCTCTGCGCCGTTCTCGGCGCGCTCCTCGGCGGTCTCGTGGCGCGCCCCGCGCCACACGTACACAGCTGATTTTCAGTCGCTTTTCAGTAGCCGGCGTTACCGTCGCTGGATGGACGAGAGCAGGGCTCAGCGGGTCGTCGACGCGCTCCGCGACCGTGGCGTGCCGGCACACCTGGAGCGGGCGGGAGTCGCGCAGTACGGGGTTCGGGTCGCGCTGCGCGACGGCCGCCAGGCGATGTGGGACACCGACGGCACCGCCGGCCTGGAGGCCCAGGTCATGCGGGACGGCGTGCTGGTCGGTTTCGTGCCGCACATCGAGGGTTCGGAAAACTTCGACGAGCACCAGGTCGTCGACGCGATCGCGCGCACCGACTACGACCAGCCGATCGCGCGGCAGCGGACCACCGCGCCACCCGCGGCGCCGCCCCTACCCCGCGAGGGTGGCCTGTTTCGCCGATTCAGGCAAGGCTTTCGAGAGTAACCCGGGCAGTTATGCTCCGCATTTCCGCCAATGGTGGGAAAGGGCCGCATGAAGGCGGTCTTCTATGGCGGCTGATTTCATTTCCCGGGGTCATCCCTACCGGGGAATGTGACCTTGTCAATGTCTTGATATCGTCCTGTGATCGTTGGATCGCGGAGGGCGAATAGGCTTTGACGACAAGGACGCCGGCAGTTGGGGCAGCGGCACGCATGCTGTTGCTCGCCGCCGCTGCCGTCGTGGCGTACCTTCTGCTGTCCCTCTTCGACGACCCCGCCCACGCCGACGAGGGCCTCGACCTCGGCCTCGGCCCGGCCACCACCGCCACGCCCGCCCTGCCCCCGGTCGGCGACCTGCTCGGCCTCACCGGCGGCCGCGACGCGCCGCCACCCGCCACGGCACCGCCCACAGCCGACCGCGGCGGCCCGCTCGACGCCGGCCCGCCAGCCCGAGGCGGCAAGGTCCCCGGCGTCCACACCGGACCCCCTCGTCCGGGCCGGGAGGCACGGATCGCGACCACGACCGCGCGCCGCCCGCCGCGGCGGGGAGGACGCCCCGCGGAGCGGGAGACCTGGGCACCCGCGTCGGTCGGGGTGGACCCGTCAGCGGCGCTCCGCCCATCACGAGCGCTCCCCACACAGCCGAGCCAGCAGGCGCCGCGACCCCGCCCTCGACGGGCCAGGTCGGTGTCCCCGACGCCACTCGCCCGGCGGCGACGCGCCCGGTGCCGGCCGGCCTCGTGGGCGGCGCGCCGGCCACCGCGCCGCGGCCGGCACTCGATCCGGGCACCCTCACCGGCGTAACACGGCCCACGACCGGCCCGAACACCCTCAGCCAGACCGTGGATGCAGTCGCTGGCCCGGGCGGCCTGAGCGAAACCGTGGATATGGTGGCGGGCCGGAGCGGCGCCAGCCAAACCGTGGATGCGGTAACTGGCCCGAGCGGCCCGAGCCCAACGGTGGGCGCGGTGGCTGGCCTGAGCGAGACCGTCGGCGCGGTGGCCGGCCCAAGCAGCCCCAGCCAAACCGTGGAGGCCTTGGTAGGGCTAGGCGGCACCAGGCAGACCGTCGACGCCGTGGGCGGGCTCGTTGGCCAGGCCCTCAGCGGCGCGGCAGGGACCGTGATCGGTGCGGACGGGCTCATAGGCGGGACGGCCGACACCCTCACGCGGCCACTCGGCGTAGACCTTGAGACGACTGTCGTCCAGCCGGTCGTGCGCGTGGTCGAGGTGGCTGCGGCGACCGTCGTCGAGCCGGTCGTGCGTGTGGTCGAGGTGGCTGCGGCGGCCGTCGTCGAGCCGGTCGTGCGGGTGGTCGAGGTGGCTGCCACGACCGTCCTCGATCCGGTCGTGCGGGTGGTCGAGGGGACCACCGCGACCGTCGCCCCCATCCTCGACCAGGTCCTGCCGCCCGCACCCGCTCCGGGCGACGGCGCACCGCCCGTGCCGGCCGCCCCCGACGTGCCGCAGACCGAACAACCGCCGGCGACCCAGCCGCCGTCCGATCAGCCGCAGGCCGGCCAACCGCCATCCGACCAGCCTCAGACCGGCACGTCCGGCCCCGGAACGGCCCCGACCGCGGCCGCCGCGAGCGGGCCGACCGCCGCCCTCCAGACCGGTACCGAGCGATGGGCCGCGGCGATGATCGGGCCGCGGGTCGGCGCGAACAGCAGCATCACCAAACCGCCCCAGCAGCCCTTCGCCGCCGTCCGTGCGCGCACCGAGCCGGTCGTGCCCGGTCCGGGTCTCGGCGGCGGGTGCGTGCCCGGCGGGTGCGCGCACACCAGCGACGCCATCAGCGCCGGCGGGCAGCCGCTCGTGCTCCCCGCCGTGCTCACCGTGCGGCCGGACGTTCGCGGGGGCCTCGTCGCGCCACCCGCGGGCCTGCCGTTCGCCGGCCGCCTTCCCGGGGTCGCACCGCTCCCCGGCTGACCGCGCACGGGGGCTGGCGGGATCCGACCGACGGGACGCGGCGACAAGGCGCCCAGGGAAGGTCACGATCCGCGAGCGAGGCGTGCCGCCTGAGGCGCCCGGGAGCGCTCCGCAAGCGGAGGCGTGCCACCCGAGGCGAACAAGGCGCCCCGGGAGCTGGTCACGGTCCGCGAGCGAAGCGTGACGTCCAAGGGCGAACAAGGCGCCCGTGGCCGGTCACAGTCCGTGAGCGAAACGTGACGCCAAAGGCGAACAAGAGCGCCCTGGGCGCACCCAAAGCGCGCCGCTCACCACCCGCCTGAACCCCCGCCCCACCTGCCCGTCTTACGGCAGGCGTCCTCCCGCGATCTAGGCCGGCCGCGGCCGGGTGATCTTTGTGCGCCCTAGATCGTGCGAGATGAATGCGCGACTCGGTGTTGCGGTGTGTGGGTCGGCAGCGATGACCCATAGAGCGACGCGATAACAAACCTGCGGTCCACAAAGGACCGGCATAGAGCTGTGGGGCACCAGAGATCGGAGAACACCCTCGTGATCCGCATCATGGTCGTCGAGGAGATTGGGCTGCTGCGAAGCGCCCTGCGCACCGTGCTGTCGAGTGAACATGACCTGGAGGTGGTGGCCGAGATCGGAGAGCAGAGGTCGATCCTGCCCGTCGCGGCGCGGGAGCGGCCCGACGTGGTCGTGGTGGACGTGGACCTCACCGCCGCGGACACCCGTGGCGTGCTGACGCGGCTGCGCGAGCAGCTGCCGCACGTGGCCCTGCTGGCCCTCAGCGGGCGCTGGACCGCCGACTCGCTGCGGCGGGCCCTCGCCGCGGGCACGCTGGGCTTCGCCGGCACGGATGTGACGCCGGCGCAGCTCGTGCGGATCGTGCGGTCCGTCGCGGGCGGTAACCGCGTCATCGACCCGGCGGTGGCCGCGGCGGTCCTCAACCCGCCGCCGAACCCGCTGACCACCCGCGAGCGGGAGATCCTCAGCGCGGCCGCCGAGGGCCTCCCGCCCAAGGAGATCGCCAACCGCCTCTACCTGGCGCACGGCACGGTGCGTAACCGGATGTCGGCGATCCTGCGCAAGACCGGCGCCCGCAACCGCTTGGAGGCGATTCGCCGCGCGCAGGAGAGGGGGTGGTTGTGACGGCCCGCGATCCTGCGCGAGACCGGCGCCCGCACCCGTCTGGAGGCCAGCAGGAGAGGGAGAGGCCAGCAGAGGAGGGAGCCAGCAGGAGACTGGAGGCCAGCAGGAGAGGGAGGCAGCCCGCGATCCTGCGCAGGACCAGCGCCCGAGGCGATCCGCCGCGCGCGGGAGACAGGAGACGGGGTGGCTATGACAGCCCGGCGAGTCCGGCGGCCACCGACTCGGACAGGGGCGTCGTGGGGCGTCCGATCAGGCGGCCGAGGTCGCCCGTCTCCACGAGCAGCCTGCCCTCCTTCAGCGACACGTCCGACGCGGCCAGCAGCTGCGCGTACCCGTCCGGCAGGCCGGCCGCGACCAGCGCACCCGCGTACTCCGCCGGCGGCAGGTCGCGGTACACGACCTGCCGGCCGCTCTGCCGCGACACCTCGGCGGCCAGCTCGGCCAGGGTGAACGGCTGGTCCCCGCCCAGCTCGTACACCGTGTTGGCGTGCCCGTCGCCGGCCAGGACGGCGGCCGCCGCGGCCGCGAAGTCGGCGCGCGGCGCGGCGGAGACCTTGCCGTCGCCGGCCGAGCCCAGAATCGCGCCGTGCTGGAGGGCGGTGGCGAGGTTGGCGGTGTAGTTCTCCACGTACCAGCAGTTGCGCAGGAACGTGAACGGCACCCCGCTGGCGCGGATGACCTCCTCGGTCGCCTTGTGCTCGGGCGCGATCGGCAGGTCGGTGGTGTCCGCGTACGGCGCGCTCGTGTACGCGACCAGCGACACGCCCGCCGCCACCGCCGCGTTCACCGCGTTGGTGTGCTGGGGGACGCGGATGCCGACCTCGCTGGCCGAGATCAGCAGCAGCCGGTCCACCCCGGCGAACGCCCCGGCGAGCGTGTCGGGCCGGTCGTAGTCGGCCTCGCGCACCCGTACGCCCAGCGCGGCCAGGTCGGCGATCTTCTCGGGGCTGCGCGCGCCCGCGACGATGTCGGCGGCCGGGACGCCCCGGTCGAGGAGGGCGTGGACGGTGAGGCGGCCCAGGTGGCCACTGGCGGCGGTGACGGCGACGGTCATGGGAAGGCTCCACTAACTTCTAGAAAGCACTAACCAGAGGAGAGTACCCCACCATCGGGTAGCCTGGTCGGCATGCCAGAGGAGGCCATGGAGGATCTCGTCGCCGACGTGTTCGCGCGCGCCTGCACCTCCCGCCTCGTGCTGGAGGCGGTCGGCGGAAAGTGGGGCACCCTCGCCCTCGCCGCGCTCGCCGAGGGCACGTACCGGTTCAACGCGCTGCGCCGCCGGGTCGACGGCATCAGCGAGAAGATGCTCAGCCAGACGCTCCAGACCCTGGAGCGCGACGGCCTGGTGCGGCGGGACGTGGTGGCCACGATCCCGCCCCGCGTGGAGTACTCGCTGACCGAGCTCGGCACCCGCGTCTCGGCCAAGCTGATCGAGCTGATCGAGCTGGTCGAGGGCGAGATGCCCGCGGTGCGCAAGGCCCAGGCGGAGTACGACGCCCGCTAACGCCCCTCGACCAGCGCCGCCACCCCGTCCAGCATCCGCGCCAGGCCGAACTCGAACGCGCGGGCCGGGTCGAGCGGCGCCGCGTACTCCTCGCCGGCCGCCGCGCCCACCCGCGTCGCCACCGGGAAGCGCTCCGGGTCGTAGACCTGCTCCAGCAGCGGCGACAGCTCGGCCCACCACTCGTCGTCGGTCTTGCCGCTCTCCTTCGGCACGGAGACTGCGGCCAGCGCGCTGCGCACCGCGCCGTGCACGTAGTCGCCGACCATCGTCACGACCAGGTCCATCTCGATGTCGGTGAGGCCGACGCCGTCGACGGCGCGCAGCTCGTAGTCGTACCGCGCGATCAGGTTCGGCCCCAGCACGGGCCGGTTGGTCGCGACGTGCAGCAGCCACGGGTGGCGCATGTAGAGCGCCCACGTCTCGCGGGCCACCAGCTCCAGGCGGGCCCGCCACCCGCCCGGCACGTCGTCGGGCTTGGCGGTCTCGGCGCAGACCCGGTCGAGCATGAGGTCGAGCAGCTCCGCCTTGCCCGGCACGTACGTGTACAGCGACATCGCCGTCACACCCAGCCGCTCGGCGACCCGCCGCATGGAGAGCGCGGCCAGCCCTTCGGTGTCGGCGATCTCGGTCGCCGCCTCGACGATCTGCGCGGCGGTCAGGCGGGGCTTGGGGCCGCGGCGGGTGCGTTCGGGGGCGCCCCACAGCAGCTCCATGATCCGCTTCGGGTCACTTCCGCCGGTGTACTCGGTGGTCACTCTGTACAGCGTAGAGCTATACTCCCGGAGCATCTATTCTGTACGGCGTAGAGAATTTGGTGGGTGATCATGGCTCCTGAGCTGGCGGTCCAGGTGGAGGGACTGCGCAAGCGTTACGGGGACAAGGCGGCGCTGGACGGTTTCGACCTCGACGTGCGGGCCGGCACGGTGCACGGCCTGCTCGGCCCCAACGGGGCGGGCAAGACCACCGCCGTGCGCGTGCTCGCCACGCTGCTGCGGGCGGACGGGGGACGGGCGCTCGTCGCCGGGTACGACGTGGCGCGCCGCCCCGCCCAGGTGCGCGAGCGCATCGGGCTGGTCGGGCAGCACGCGGCGGTCGACGAGGTGCTCGGCGGCCGGGCCAACCTGGTGATGTTCGGCCGCCTCTTCCACCTCGGCAAGGCGGAGGCCGCCCGCCGCGCCGACCACCTCCTCGAACGGTTCGGCCTCGCCGACGCGGCCGCCAAGCCGGTCAAGCAGTACTCCGGTGGCATGCGCCGCCGCCTCGACCTCGCGGCCAGCCTCATCCTGCGCCCCGCGGTGCTCTTCCTCGACGAGCCGACCACCGGCCTCGACCCGCGCGGGCGCAACGAGGTGTGGGCGGCGGTGCGGGCGCTTGTCGCGGACGGCACGACGGTGCTGCTCACGACGCAGTACCTGGACGAGGCCGACCAGCTCGCCGGCCAGATCTCGGTGCTGGACCGGGGGCGGGTTGTCGCCAGCGGTACCCCCGATGAGCTGAAGTCCCGGATCGGGGGTGACCGGATCGACGTGGTCGTGCGCGCGGACGCCGATCTGGCCCCCGCGGCGGCGGTGCTCAAGGAGATCGCGCACGCCGAGCCGGAGCTCGACCCGGACAGCCGGCGGGTCTCCGCGCCGGTGCGGGACCGGGTGGCCGCGCTCACCGAGGCGGTGCGGGCGCTCGACGCCCGCGGCATCGCGGTGGAGGACATCGCGCTGCGCCGCCCCACGCTCGACGAGGTGTTCCTGCGGATGACGGAGGTGGCGGCGTGACGAGGCTGCGGTGGGCCCTCGCGGACGGGTGGACGATCACGCTGCGCGACCTCAAGCACTGGGTCGCCCAGCCGTGGCAGATCGTCTTCGGGCTGCTGTTCTCGGTGATGCTGGTGGTGACGTTCGGGTACCTCTTCGGCGGCGCGATCGAGGTGCCCGGCGGCGGCGACTACCGGGAGTTCCTGATGCCCGGCATGTTCGCGCTGACGATGCTGTTCGGGCTCGAGGCCACGTACACGGCGGTCACCACCGACGCCAACCGCGGCGTGACCGACCGCTTCCGCGCGATGCCGATGGCCGGCTCCGCGGTCGTGGTGGGCCGCGCGAGCGCCGACATGCTCAACTCGGTGCTCACGCTCGCCGCCCTCGTCGTGTGCGGCCTCGCGGTCGGCTGGACATGGCACGAGGGGATCGGGCGGGCGGCGGCCGGGTTCGGGCTGTTGCTGCTGCTGCGGTTCGCGCTGCTGTGGCTGGGCATCTTCCTCGCGCTCGTGCTGCGCAGCGCGGAAGCCCTGATGGCGCTGCAGATCCTGGTGTGGCCGCTCGGCTTCCTGTCCAATGTGTACGTCTCACCCGAGACCATGCCCGACTGGCTCGCCGCCATCGCCGCGTGGAACCCGCTCTCCGCGACGGTCGGCGCCGCCCGCGAGCTGTTCGGCAACCCGGGCTGGGGCGGCGACTCGTGGCCGGCGCAGCACGCCGTGCTGATGGCGTTGGTGTGGCCGGCCGCGCTGATCGCGGTCTTCTTCCCCCTGTCGGTCCGCGCCTACCGCCGGCTGAGCCGGTAGCCGGGACGGGGCAGGATCGGGGCGTGTACATCCTCGCCCTCATGGCGACGGTCGGGGTCGCGGCGCTGCTGCCGGCGCGCGGCCCCGCCGCCACCGTGGCGTCGGTGGCAACGGCCGTCGCGATCGGCGGGCTCTTCTTCCTCTACGGCGCGCGCATCGCCCCGCGCGCCGCCTGGGAGGGCGCCCGGCACTGGAGGCTGCACGCGGTGGTGCTGGCCTGCACGTTCGCGCTCTTCCCGCTGCTCGCGCTCGCCGGCTGGTGGCTGGACGGCCCGGTGCTGACGCCCGCGCTCTACGACGGGCTGCTCTACCTCAGCGCGGTGCCGTCCACGGTGCAGACCTCGATCGCGTTCACCGCGCTGGCCGGCGGCAACGTGCCGGCCGCCATCTTCAGCGCCTCCTTCTCCAACCTCGCCGGCGTACTGCTCACCCCGATGCTGGCCGCGGCCCTGCTCGGCGGCGGCGCCATCTTCTCGGCCGCCTCGCTGGGCGGGATCGCCGCGCAGGTGGTCCTCCCGTTCGCCGCCGGCCAGGCCGCCCGCCCGTGGCTCGCCCCCTGGCTGGACCGCCACGCCCGCCTGCTCGGACACGCCGACCGCGGCGCGATCCTGCTCGTCGTCTACACCGCCTTCAGCGCCGGCGTCGTCGCGGGCGTCTGGCACCAGCTCTCGCCTGCCCGCCTCGCCGCGCTGCTCGCCGTACTCACGGTGCTGCTGGCCCTGGTGCTCGCCCTGACCTGGCTGACCGGCCGCCTGCTGGCCTTCGACCGCCCCGACCGCGTCACGATCGTCTTCTGCGGCTCCAAGAAGAGCATGGCCACGGGCCTGCCGATGGCCGCCGTGATGTTCGGCCCCGCGGCCGCCGCGGTGCTGGTGGTGCCCCTGATACTTTTCCACCAGATCCAGTTCGTGGTTTGCGCCATACTCGCCCGCCGCTGGGGTCGGTAGTCTCAGGCCGCATGGGGGAGCTGTTTCACGTCCGCGTGGGGGTGCGCGGCTACGAGCTTGACATCCAGGGCCATCTCAACCAGGCCGTCTACCTGCAGTACGCCGAGCACGCCCGCTGGGAGCACCTGCGCGCCGCCGGCATCACGCCGCAGAAGATGCAGGCCGCGCGGCGCGGGCCGGTGGTCCTTGAGACGACGATCCGGTACCTGTCCGAGCTGCGTGCCGGTGACGAGGTCGACATCAGCTGCGCCTTCGAGTGGGGCGGCGGCAAGACCTTCCGCCTGCGGCAGGAGCTCCGCAAGACCGACGGCACGCTCGCATCCGAGATCACCGCCGTCGGCGGCGTTCTCGACCTCGACGCCCGCCGCCTCGTCGCCGACCCCGCCGCCGAGCTCACCAAGCTCGCCGACCACCCCGAGGTGCTCGACGCCTCCTAGCGGGGGTCCGTACATCAAGCCCTTTTGGAGCGAGATTTGCCCCGGTCCGCGTCACCTGCGGACCGCATGCTCCCGCGGGCACCGCTGCGGCCGGCGGCTCGCCAGGGCTCGCCGACTTCCCCGGCCTCCGCTGCCGGGTCCGCGGGCCGAGCCCTGGACGCCCGCTGTGCCCGCCGCCGTAACGACAACTCAGGGATTTCGCTGCCTCAGAACCTCTCGACTTACGGAGTAGGGATTGCTTTGCCGTGCGACAGCCTGCGGTGTCCTCCCAGCTCACGGTGTCCGTGCCGCAGCCGCCAGCTCCGCCCGTGCTCTGCAGATCTTCGAGGCGGGAGTGCGCGAGGCCGCCCGGGTTCGGCGCCGTCGTCGCGGTGTGTGACTGCCGATCAAGGTGCAGGCGGCGTGAGCGTCGAATCTTGGTGAGTTGGCGCGCCATCTCGACGCCAACTCACCAAGATCTGCCGGAGCGGGCTCCTGGGTTGAGCTGGGCGACCACGCACGGTGATGCGATGACCTCACTCGCGTCGTGCCCGGCGTCATGCGCGAGTGCTCGGCGGTCTACGCAGCGCGCGGTGCCCGAGGCTCGGTGCTGGGGTGGGACGGTGGCCGGCCGGCGGGGGTGAGTCGCGCGCAGTGGATAGGCCTACTGTGCCGGGCGGGGCGTGACGGGCGGTGGAGGTGAGCCCGGGCGAGGTGGCCGGAGGCGGGCGTGGCGCTCAAGCACCTGCGTGCCGAGCCGGCCGAGGTCGAGGCGGGAAAAACACCCGCTGCGGTAGCGGCCCGGCGACCAGGTCCTCGTCGAGAACGGGATCAGCGGCGGACTTCGTGGCCCGGTGCTGGGTGCCCAGTTCGTGGGCCCGTGGCTGGCACACGTGGTCGCCGGCCCCACGGTGTCGGGCGGAGGGTGACCGGCGACAGAGGTGAGGTCGCGCGGCGGGCGAGGCCAGCGGTTTTGGGCGGAGGGTGGCCGGTGACGGGATGAGGCCGAGCGAGGCCCCGCGGCGCCGGTGGACGGTGACCGGCGGCGGGGGCTGAGGTCGCGCGCAGGCGAGGCCAGCGGGTGCGGGGGACGGTGACCGGCGGCGGAGGTGAAGGCGAGCGGGGGCCCAGGCCCCGCGGTTCCAGGCGGGAGGTGGCGGCGGCGCAGCGTGAGCCGCGCGGGGCGGGCGAGGCCCCGCGGCGCCGGGCGGGAGCGGGACCGGCGGCGGAGGGTGAGGCCGCGGGAGCGACGGTCCGGACCACGGCGGGCGTCGCGGTAGCTCGCGATGTGGGTCGGGTTTGGCTTGTGGAAGGCGGCGGCCTACCGCGCGGCGCGGTGCAGGGGCCTCGTGCGGCGGCCGCTGGCGCGGTGGCCCGCCCCGGCGGCCTCGGCGAGGATCCCGGCCAGGTCGTCGAAGCCGTCGCGGACCAGGCCGACCGTCACCCGGATGTGGTCCTCGCCCAGCGGCCGCACCTCGAACGGCGCGCCCGGCGCCGCCCCGATGCCGTGCGCGGCCAGCGTCACCAACGCCACCTGCTGGTCGCGGACCGCGATCCACATGTTGATGCCGTCCGCGGCCGTCGCCTCCACGCCGTGGGCGGTGAGGGCGGACAGCAGCAGGTCGCGGCGGCGGGCGTACTCGCGGCGGGCGGCCGCCACGGCGCGCACCGTGGCCGGGTCGGTGAGCAGGTCCAGCAGCACCGCCTGCAGCACCCGGCTGGACCAGCCGGGGCCGAGCAGGCGGCGGTCGGCCACGGCGGTGACCAGCGCGGCGGGGCCGCCCACGGCCGCGAGGCGCAGGTCGGGGCCGTGGCTCTTGGAGAAGCTGCGCACGTGCGCCACCCGGTCGGGCAGGTGGGCGCCGAGCGACACGGCCGGCGCGGTCGCGATATCGCCCACGTGGTCGTCCTCCACGACGATGATCGAGTCGTGGGCGGCGAGCACGGCGGCGAGGGCGGCGGCGCGGTCCGGGGTCATCGAGACGCCGGTCGGGTTGTGCGCGCGCGGCTGGAGGAAGACCGCGGTGGGGGAGTGCTCCATCGCCGCGGCGAGGGCGGCGGGCTCCATGCCCGCGGCGTCCATCGACACGGGTACCGGCACCGCGCCGACCGACTCCAGCAGGTCGAGCAGCGGCGGGAACGTCGGGTTTTCCACCACCACGTGCGCGCCGAACCGCACCACCGCGCCGACCACCCGGTCGAGGGCGTCGAGGGCGCCGTCGACGACGGTGAGCTGCTGCGGCGGGTACGGCCAGCGCTCGCGCAGCACCACCTCCAGGCGGGGCAGCACCGGATCCTCCAGGTACGACGTGGTCAGCCGCGTGTCGCCGATCCGCCGCAGCGCCGGCGCGAGGTCGGGGAGCAGGTCGTGGTCGGGCACGCCGGTGGAGAAGTCGTGCGGCAGCGTCGACGGGTTGGCGACCAGGCGGGAGAAGCGCATCTTCTGCCGCGGCCGGGTGGGCGTGAGCACGAACGTGCCGGAGCGCCCCCGCGTCTGTATCGCCCCCGCGCTGGCCAGCGACCGCCACGCCTCGCTCACCGTCGTGGGGCTGATGCCGAGCGCCTGCGCGACCGAGCGGACGGTGGGCAGGCGGGTGCCGGCGGGCAGCTCACCGGTGTGCACGAGACGGCTCACCGCGGCGGCGATCCCGCGGGCGGTGCGATCGTTGACCGCACCGGCGATGAGCTGGAGCATGTTACTCCTACGCAATATCCTGTAACAATCTCGCCATTGTCCGCCCGCACCTGTGTCACTAAAGTCCTACGCCATCAGCTGAGAAAAGAACAGAGCCGAGAGGGGACAACCCCATGGCAGACCTTGTCCGCGCCGCGCTCGTCCAGACCACGTGGACCGGCGACAAGGAATCGATGATCAAGGCTCATGAGGAGTACGCGCGCCAGGCGGCCGCCCAGGGCGCGAAGGTGATCTGCTTCCAGGAGCTCTTCTACGGGCCGTACTTCTGCCAGGTCCAGGACAGCCAGTACTACTCGTACGCCGAGTCGATCCCCGGCCCCACCACCGAGCGCTTCCAGGCCCTCGCGGCCGAGCTCGGCATGGTGATGGTCCTGCCGATGTACGAGCAGGAGCAGCCCGGCGTCCTCTACAACACCGCCGCGGTCGTCGACGCCGACGGAAGCTACCTCGGCAAGTACCGCAAGACGCACATCCCGCAGGTCAAGGGCTTCTGGGAGAAGTTCTACTTCCGTCCCGGCAACCTCGGCTACCCCACGTTCGACACCGCCGTGGGGCGCATCGGCGTGTACATCTGCTACGACCGCCACTTCCCGGAGGGCTGGCGCGCGCTGGGCCTCGGCGGCGCCACGATCGTGTTCAACCCGAGCGCGACCCACCGCGGCCTCTCCTCGTACCTGTGGAAGCTGGAGCAGCCGGCCAGCGCGGTCGCCAACGAGTACTTCGTCGGCGCGATCAACCGGGTCGGCGTCGAGCCGCTCGGCGAAAACGACTTCTACGGCACGTCGTACTTTGTGGACCCCGAGGGCAAGTTCGTCGGCGAGACCGGCGACCCGCACGAGGCCGAGCTGATCGTCCGCGACCTCGACCTCGGCCTGCTTGCCGAGGTGCGCGACCGGTGGGCCTTCTACCGCGACCGCCGCCCGGACGCCTACGGTCCGCTGGTCCAGCCGTAAGAGAGGGATGAACCGCATGAGTCTGCTGATCACCGGGGCACCGTGATCGGCCCCACCGGCGCGAGCCCGGCCGACGTGCTCGTCGACGGCGAGACGATCGCCGCGATCTACACGCCCGGCGCCGGACCCGCCGACACCCAGACCCTGGACGCCACCGGCAAGTACGTCATCCCGGGCGGCATCGACGCGCACACCCACATGGAGCTGCCGTTCGGGGGACGTTCGCGTCGGACACGTTCGACACGGGCACCAAGGCGGCCGCGTTCGGCGGCACCACCACGATCATCGACTTCGCGGTGCAGCGCACCGGCGAGGTGGTGCAGGACGGGCTCGCCGCCTGGCACGCCAAGGCCGACGGCAACTGCCACGTCGACTACGCGTTCCACATGATCCTCGGCGGCGTCGACGACGACTCGCTCAAGGCGATGGACCAGCTCGTCGGCGAGGGGATCACGAGCTTCAAGCTTTTCATGGCGTACCCGGGCGTCTTCTACTCCGACGACGGCCAGATCCTGCGCGCCATGCAGAAGGCCCGTGACAACGGCGCGATCATCATGATGCACGCGGAAAACGGCATCGCGATCGACGTGCTCGTGCAGCAGGCCCTCGCCCGCGGCGAGACCGACCCGATCTACCACGGCATCACCCGCCCCGAGGCCCTGGAGGCCGAGGCGACGCACCGGGCGATCATGCTGGCCGAGGTGGCGCAGGACTGCCCGCTCTACATCGTGCACCTGTCCGCCAGCCGCGCCCTCGCCGAGGTGGCCGCCGCCCGCGACGCCGGCCGCAACGTGTTCGCCGAGACCTGCCCGCAGTACCTGTACCTCACGCTGGAGGACCAGCTCGGCGCGCCCGGCTTCGAAGGCGCCAAGTGGGTCTGCTCGACCCCGCTGCGCAGCAAGCACGAGTCGCACCAGAAGGACCTGTGGCAGGGGCTGCGCTCCAACGACCTCGCCGTGGTCTCCACCGACCACTGCCCGTTCTGCTTCAAGGACCAGAAGGAGCTGGGCGTCGGCGACTTCTCCAAGATTCCCAACGGCATCGGCGGCGTCGAGCACCGCGTCGACCTGCTGTACCAGGGCGTGGTCGACGGCAAGCTGTCGCTGCAGCGGTGGGTGGAGACGATCGCCACGACGCCGGCCCGCATGTTCGGCCTCTACCCGCGCAAGGGCGTCATCGCGCCCGGCTCGGACGCCGACATCGTGGTGTACGACCCGAACGGCCGCACCCGGATCAGCGTCGAGACCCACCACATGAACATGGACCACTCGGCGTACGAGGGCTACGAGATCGCCGGGAAGGTCGACACCGTCATCTCCCGCGGGAGATCCTCGTGTCCGAGGGCGCCTACCACGGGCGCGCCGGGCGCGGAAAGTACCTGCCCCGCGGCCTCTCGACATACCTGGTGTGATGACAATGCGAATCGTTCCACATTGGATCCGAGGGGCTCAGGTCGAGGGGACGGGCGACCGCCGCCTCCCGGTCTGGGACCCGGCCACCGGCGAGCAGCAGGCCACGGTCGTGGCGGCCACCGACGCGGAGGTGCGCTCCGCGGTCAAGGCCGCGCTCGACGCGCAGCCGGGGTGGCGGGCCGCCTCGCTGTCCCGCCGCGCCGAGGTCATGTTCCGCTTCCGCGACCTCGTCGACGCCAACCGCAAGGAGATCGCCACGCTGCTGTCCGCGGAGCACGGCAAGACCGTCGCGGACGCGTCCGGCGAGGTGGCCCGCGGCCTGGAAAACGCCGAGTTCGCGGCCGGCGCGCCGCACCTGCTCAAGGGTGGGTACAGCGAGCAGGCCGCCACCGGCGTCGACGTGTACTCGATCAGGCAGCCGCTGGGCGTGGTCGCCGGCATCACGCCGTTCAACTTCCCGGCCATGGTGCCGATGTGGATGTTCTGCAACGCGCTGGTCGCCGGCAACACGTTCGTGCTCAAGCCGAGCGAAAAGGACCCGTCCGTCTCACTGCTGCTGGCCGACCTGCTGCACCGGGCCGGGCTGCCGGACGGCGCGTTCAACGTGGTGCAGGGCGACCGCAGCGCCGTCGACGCGCTGATCGCCGACCCGGACGTGCAGGCGCTCTCGTTCGTCGGCTCGACGCCGGTGGCGCGGGCCATCTACGAGGCCGGCACCCGGGCGGGCAAGCGCGTGCAGGCGCTCGGCGGTGCCAAGAACCACATGGTGGTGCTCCCCGACGCGGACGTCGACGCGGCGGCCGACGCGGCGGTCTCGGCCGGCTACGGCTCGGCGGGGGAGCGGTGCATGGCCGTCTCCGTCGTGGTCGCGGTCGGTGCGGCCGGCGACGCGCTCGTGCCGGCCATCGCCTCCCGCCTGGGCAAGATCCGGGTGGGGCCGGCCAGCGACCCGGACTCGGAGATGGGCCCGCTGATCACCCGGGAGCACCGCGACCGCGTGGCCGGCTACCTGTCGATGGGCGAGGTCGTCGTCGACGGACGCGAGGACCCGGCGACCGGCGGGCCCGGCTTCTTCCTCGGCGCGTCCCTTGTGGACAACGTGTCGACCGACTCGCCGCTCTACACCGACGAGATCTTCGGGCCGGTGCTGTCGGTGGTGCGGGTCGGCACGTACGAGGAGGCGCTCAAGCTGGTGAACGAAAACCAGTACGGCAACGGCACCGCCATCTTCACCCGTGACGGCGGGGCGGCCCGCCGCTTCCAGTACGACGCGGTGTGCGGCATGGTCGGCGTCAACGTGCCGATCCCGGTGCCGGTGGCGTACTACAGCTTCGGGGGCTGGAAGGCGTCCCTCTTCGGCGACCTGCACATGTACGGTCCGGAAGGCTTGCAGTTCTACACCCGTACCAAGGTGGTCACATCGCGGTGGCCCGACCCCGCAACATCCGAAGTGGACCTGGGCTTCCCGAAAGTGCGGTGACATAGCGTATGGACATCGGCGTCGTCTTCCAGTGCGACCCTCCCGCGTCCACTGTGGTCGACCTGTCGGTCAAGGCCGAGGCCGCCGGCTTCAGTCACGTGTGGACGTTCGACTCCCACCTGCTGTGGCAGGAGCCGTTCGTCATCTACTCGCAGATCCTCGCCAGGACGTCCAAGGTGGTCGTCGGGCCGATGGTGACCAACCCGGGCACCCGCGACTGGACCGTGACGGCGTCGCTGTTCGCCACGCTCAACGAGATGTACGGCGACCGCACCATCTGCGGCATCGGCCGCGGTGACTCGGCGCTGCGCACGCTCGGGTACCCGCCCACCACGCTCAAGGAGCTGGGCGAGTGCGTGCACGTGATCCGCGAGCTGGCCGCCGGGCGGGCCGTGCATTACCGGGGCAACGAGGTGCGCCTGCCGTGGGTCAAGCCCGGCGCCGAGCTCGAGGTGTGGGTCGCCGCGTACGGGCCGAAGGCGCTCGCGCTGACCGGCGAGGTCGGCGACGGGTACATCCTGCAGCTCGCCGACCCGGACATCGCCGCCTGGATGATCAAGACGGTGCGGGCGGCGGCGGAGAAGGCGGGGCGTGACCCGGCGGCCATCAAGTTCTGCGTGGCCGCACCCGCGTACGTCGGCGACGACCTGGCGCACCAGCGCGAGCAGACCCGGTGGTTCGGCGGCATGGTGGGCAACCACGTGGCCGACATCGTCGCTCGCTACGGCGCCACCGGCGCGGTGCCGCAGGCGCTGACCGACTACATCGAGGGCCGCCGCGGCTACGACTACTCCCAGCACGGAAAGGCCGGCAACACCCACACCGAGTTCGTCCCGGACGACATCGTCGACCGGTTCTGCGTACTGGGTCCGGTGGAGTCCCACCTGGACAAGCTGCGCGCACTGCGGGACCTGGGCGTCGACCAGTTCGCGGTGTACCTGCAGCACGACGACAAGGAGCAGACCCTCGCCGCGTACGGCGAGAAGATCATTCCCGCGCTCGTGGCATGAGAGGGCTCCGCGCCGTCGCGACAGGTGTCGCGGCGATCCTCGCGGCGGTCCTGCTGTGGGAGGCGTACAAGGCGGTCGGTGCCGACGACGGCGCCTCGCTCTTCGGGGTGCGGGTGCTGCCGCGCGCCGACGACGCCGCGATGCCGCACGTGTGGGACGTGGTGCGCCGCTTCGGCGAGCCGGAGCTGACCGGCGGCGACCCCATCGCCCTGGTGGTGCTCAGGTCGTGCCTGTTCACGCTGCGCAGCGTCGCGGTGGGGTTCGGCGTCGGGGCGGCCGTCGGGCTGGTGCTGGCCGTCGCCATGCAGCGCTTCCGGGTGGTGGAGCGCGGCCTGCTGCCGTACGTGATCCTGTCGCAGACCGTGCCACTCATCGCGCTGGCGCCGGCCATCGCCGGGTGGGGCGGGAAGCTGTCGCTCGGCTCGTACCCGTGGCAGCCCTGGATGTCGGTCGCCACGATCGCGGCCTACCTGGCCTTCTTCCCGGTGGCGGTCGGCATGCTGCGCGGCCTGCAGTCGCCGCCGAAGGTGGCCGAGGAGCTGATGCACAGCTACGCGGCCGGGTGGTGGCACACGCTGCTCAAGCTGCGGCTGCCGGCCTCGACCCCCTACCTGTTCCCCGCGTTGCGGCTCGCGGGGGCCGCAGCCGTCGTCGGGGCCGTGGTCGGAGAGATCTCCACGGGTACCCGCGGCGGTATCGGCCGCCTCGTCATCGAGTACTCCCGGGAGGCGACCGCCGACCCGGCGAAGGTCTACACCGCGATGGTCGGCGCGGCGCTGCTCGGCCTGTTCGTCGCGGCGCTGGTGGGCGCCGCCGAGTTCGCACTCAACCGACGGAGGGCAACATGACGGCCGCTGTGGAGCTGACCGGCGTCGGGAAGGTCTTCAACCCCGGCCGGCCGGACCAGGTCGCCGCGCTCACCGGCGTCGACCTGACCGTTGAGAGTGGACAGTTCGTGTCGCTGATCGGGCCGTCCGGCTGCGGCAAGTCCACGCTGCTGCGCCTCGTCGCCGACCTCGTGCCGCCGACCGGGGGCACCGTGACCGTCGCCGGAAAGCCGGCCCGCAAGGCGCGGCTGGACCAGGAGTACGGCATCGCCTTCCAGCAGGCCGGCCTCTTCGACTGGCGCACCGTGCAGCGCAACGTCGAGCTGCCGCTGGAGCTGCGCGGAGCGTCCCGCACCGAGCGGCGCGAGCGGGCCCGGGAGATGCTCGACCTCGTCGGGCTCGGCGACTTCGCCAAGCACTACCCGCCGCAGCTGTCCGGCGGCATGCAGCAGCGGGTGGCGATCGCGCGGGCGCTCGCGGTGCACCCGCCGCTGCTGCTGATGGACGAGCCGTTCGGCGCGCTCGACGAGATGACCCGCGAACGCCTGCAGGACGAGCTGCTGCGGATCTGCGCCCGCACCGGCACCAGCACGATCTTCGTCACCCACTCGATCCCCGAGGCCGTGTACCTGTCCGACCGGGTCGTCGTCATGTCGCCGCGGCCGGGCCGGATCACCGACGTCATCGAGATCGACCTCGGCGAGCGCACCGAGGCGACCCGCCAGTCAGCCGGCTTCTTCGCCGGCATCACCAAGGTGCGTCGCGCTCTCCGGGCGCCCTCGGAGGTGCCGGCATGAGGTCGCGGGGCTCGGCCTGCTGCCGCCGGTCCTCGTCGGTGTCGGCGGGCTCGCGCTGTGGGAGGTGGTCGTCAAGGCCGGGCGGGTGGCGCCGTTCATCCTGCCGGCGCCGTCGGTGATCTGGGAGCAGTTCTGGCTCAGCCGCGAGGTGATCTGGAAGACCGGCCTCGCCAGCGGCGCCAACGCGCTCGTCGGCCTGGTCGCCGGCGCGGTGCTGGGCATCCTCGCGGCGATGGCGGCCAGCCGCTTCCGGTTCTTCGGCGAGGCGTCGATCCCGGTGGCCGCGGCCCTCAACGCGCTGCCGATCATCGCGCTCGCGCCGATCCTCAACAACATGTTCGACTCGACCAGCAGCATCCCCCGCCGCGTGGTGGTGGCGATCGTGGTCTTCTTCCCCGTGTTCGTCAACACCCTGCGCGGGCTGCGCCAGGTCGACCCCACCCACCGGGAGCTGATGGACAGCTACGCCGCCGGCGGCTGGACGTTCACCCGGCTGGTGCGGCTGCCCGGCGCGCTCCCGTTCGTGTTCACCGGTCTTCGCCAGGCGTCCTCCCTGGCGGTGATCGCGGCGGTGGTCGCGGAGTACTTCGGCGGTCTGCAGGACGGCCTCGGCTCCCGCATCACCTCGGCGGCCTCGAACACCGCGTACCCGCGCGCCTGGGCCTTCGTGGTCGGCGCGTGCGTGCTCGGTCTCGTCTTCTACGCCGCCGCGCTCGGACTGGAGTGGCTCGCCACGCCGTGGCGCCGCTCCGGATAACTACCCCCTTGGAGGATGCGATGAGAAAGATGATTGGCGGGGCGCTCGCGGGCGTCCTCGCGCTTGCCGCGTGCGGCACGGCGGACGAGCCGGAGACCCCGAGCGGGGGCAGCGGCGGCACCACCGCGGTGAAGCTGCAGCTGCAGTGGTTCGTGCAGGCCCAGTTCGCCGGGTACATCGCCGCGGTGGACAAGGGCTTCTACCGCGAGCAGGGCCTGGACGTGCAGATCCTGGAGGGCGGCGTCGACATCGTGCCGCAGACCGTCCTCGCGCAGGGCCAGGCCGACTTCGCGGTCGCGTGGGTGCCCAAGGCGCTCGCCTCGCGCGAGCAGGGTGCCGGGATCACCGAGATCGCCCAGGTGTTCCAGCGTTCCGGCACGTACCAGGTGTCGTTCGCGGACAGCGGCATCAAGGCGCCCGCGGACCTGAAGGGCAAGAAGGTCGGCAACTGGGGCTTCGGCAACGAGTTCGAGCTCTTCGCCGCGATGACCAAGGCCGGGCTCGACCCGGGCAAGGACGTCACGCTGGTGCAGCAGCAGTTCGACATGCAGGCGCTGCTGCGGCGGGACATCGACGCGGCGCAGGCGATGAGCTACAACGAGTACGCGCAGCTGCTGGAGGCGAAGAACCCGAAGACCGGCGCGCTGTACCAGCCGTCCGACTTCACGGTCCTCAACTGGAACGACGTCGGCACCGCCATGCTCCAGGACGCGGTGTGGGCCAACAGCGAGAAGCTCGGTGACGCCGCCTTCCAGGACACGGCGGTCAAGTTCCTGACCGGGTCGCTCAAGGGCTGGGCGTACTGCCGGGACAACGCGCAGGAGTGCCGCGACCTGGTGGTCAAGCGCGGCTCCAAGCTCGGCGCCAGCCACCAGCTGTGGCAGATGAACGAGGTCAACAAGCTCGTCTGGCCCTCGCCGAACGGGGTCGGCATGCTCGACGAGGCCGAGTGGCGGAAGACGGTCGACCTCGCGCTCACCACCAAGAACCAGGACGGGCAGACGGTCATCACCAAGCAGCCGGAGGATACGGCGTACACGAACGAGTACGTCCAGAAGGCGCTCGACGCGCTCAAGGGCGCGGGCGTGGACGTCAACGGCACCTCGTTCCAGCCGACGACGGTGGAGCTGAAGGAGGGCGGCGCGTAAGGCACGCCACGGAAATTCCCGGTGATCCCTACTAGACCGATGGGGTTTATGGGGTAGGGTATGTGCCATGACGTTGTTCTCGGACTTGCTCGCCGCGGCGCGGCGGTGGGCGTCTGACCCCGGCTCATGGCCGATCCAGCCCCAGTACGACACCGCCGAGCGGTGGTACGCGAGGCTCGCCGAGACGCCCGAGCACGAGGTCTGGCTGCTGACCTGGCTGCCCGGGCAGGAGACCGACTGGCACGACCACGGCGGTTCGGCCGGGGCGTTCACGGTGGTCTCCGGCGCCCTCGTGGAGCGGACGGTGAGCGGCGGGCGGGTGCGGCACACGGACCTGCCCGCCGGCTCCGGCCGCCGCTTCGGCGCCCACCACGTGCACAGCGTGGCCAACCGCGGCGCGGTACCGGCGATCAGCATCCACGTGTACGCGCCGGCGCTTCGCTCGATGACCCGGTACCGCCTGCTGGACGGCAAGCTGCGGGTGGCCGAGGTGGAGCGGGCGGGGGTCTCGTGGTGAGGACGACACTGGCCTGTCCGGGGCACATCGGCGCGCCCGCGGGCTCGCGCGGCATCGACGAGATCCTGGCCGAGGCGCGGTCCCGGCTGCGCCGGCTGGAGCCGGAGGAGGCCCACCTCGCGTACCGGCGCGGCGCCCACCTCGTCGACATCCGCCCGGCCGCCCAGCGCGCCGCCAACGGCGAGATTCCCGGCGCGCTGATCGTCGAGCGCAACGTCCTCGAGTGGCGCTTCGACCCGCGCAGCGACGCGCGGCTGCCGATCGCCGGCCGGTACGACCTGCCGGTGATCGTCTTCTGCCAGGAGGGCTACACCTCCTCCCTCGCGGCCGCCGCCCTCCAGGACCTGGGGCTGCACCGCGCCACCGACGTGGCGGGCGGCTTCGCCGCCTGGCGCCTGGCCGGGCTGCCCGCCTTCGGCCCGGCGGACGTCTACGCCTACCTGCAGTCAGTCGCGCCGGGTGACCCCCGGTTACGGCCGGCCACCTGAGGAGTCTCCATGAGCGTCATCGCGATCCCGCAGCGCCGCTACCCGCAGCAGCTCACCGGCCCTGGCCGGGCGCCCCGGCGCCCCGCGAACACGCCGGAGCTCACCGTGACGTTCACGGTGCCGCTGGCCGGCGAGTCGATGAGCCCGCACGCGTTCCGCCTCCTAGAGGTGGTCCGCGACCTCGTCGAGCGCGGCGAGGGCCAGATCACGATCGTCCCCACGCCGGCCCCGGCGCCGGCGCCGCTGGTGCCGCCCGAGCCGATCGTGCTGCCCGCGGCCGAGGACCACCGCGGCCTGCGCGTCTGCCGCGACGCCCGGACCGTGACGCTCGACAGGCGCCCGCTCGAGCTGACCCGCCTGGAGTTCGACCTGCTCGTCTTCCTGGCCGAAAACCCGCGGCGCGTCTTCACCCGGCTCCAGTTGCTCGGCGCCGTCTGGGGCTACGAGCACGCGGTCGCCCGCACGGTCGACGTCCACGTGCGCCGCCTGCGCGCGAAGATCGGCGACACCGTGCCCCTCGTCACCACCGTCTACGGCGTCGGCTACCGCCTCGCCGACGACGCCGACGTGGAGCTCATCGACGGCTAGCCTCCCCGGGAACGGAACGGCCCGCGGCCTGCCGGGCGCATGCGAGGGCACATGCGCCCGGCAGGCCGCCGCGGTCCGGGCCGTGGTGGGCCCACAGGTCGGGTGGGGCTTGCGCCGGCTCTCAAGCTGGGCGCACCAATGCGCCCAGCCTCGGGATGCCTCAGCGGTTTCGGGGTGGGCCGGCCGTGCCCGGCACCGGCCCGCCGATGCGGAGATCTGCGGGAGCGGGCTCTTCGGGTTGGGCTGGTCGAGCGCGGAGGGTGAGGCCGCGGGAGCAACGGTCCGGACCACCGCGGACGTCGCGGTAGCCCAAATCTTGATCTGAAGCGCCGGTCAGCGGCGGGGGAGGAGCTCGATGATCGAGCGGGTGCCGGCGGGGGCGACCGTGCCGGCGTCGAGGCCCGCCCGCGCGGCGAGCGCGGCCAGCTCGTCGAGGGTGCGGTCGCGGCCGCGCACGTAGCAGAGCATGCGCAGGTCGCCCTCCGTCGACGGGGTGTCGCGGTCGGCGCCGATCGCGTCCTCCACCACGAGCACGCGGCCGGTGTCCGGGGCGGCCTCGACGCAGCGGCGGAGGATGCGGCCGGCACCCTCGTCGTCCCAGTCGTGCAGGACGCCGGAGAGCACGTAGCCGCCGGCGCCGGCGGGCAGCGGGTCGAAGAAGCTGCCGGCGTGCGCGGTGGCGCGGTCGGCGAGGCCGGCGGACGCGAACGCCGCCTCGGCGCGGGCCGCCGGGCCGGGCAGGTCGACGACCGTGCCGCGCAGGCCGGCGTGGGCGCGCAGGATGGCGATCAGCAGCGTCCCGGTGCCGCCGCCGACGTCGACGACGTGGCCGAGCGTGCCCCACGGGTAGGCGGTGGCTATCTCGGGCGCGTCCGCGCCCAGGCGGCCGCCCATCAGCGCGTCGAACGAGGCGGCCAGCGCCGGGTCGGCGGACAGGTCGTCCCAGAACGGGCGGCCGAACTGCTGGGGGAACGCCGGCTCGCCGGTGCGCACGGTGTGCAGCAGCTGGACGAACGAGGTCTCCGCCCGGCCCACCGCCCCCTCCAGGTCGAGCCAGGGTCGCAGGCCGCGGGGATCGTCGTCGCGCAGCTGCTCACCCAGCGGCGTGAGGCCGTAGGCGCCGGGCTCGGCCCGGGTCAGCACGCGGGCGGTCACCAGGTGGCGCAGCACCCGGTCGAGCGCGTCCTCGTCGGCCTGGACGGCCGCGGCCAGCTCCCGCGCCGTCCGCCGCCCGGCGGCGATGTGGTCGGCCAGCCGCAGCGTGGCCGCCACCCGGATGGCCATGGGCGTCACCAGGTCGGCGGCCGCCCACAGCTCACCGCCCCACGCGGTGGTCTCCTCGTCGGCCACGGCACCTCCCGGCTCGTCGGCAGACCGCCAGTCTGCCACCGGCCGGGCCCGCCCGGCGCGCGCCGGGCGGGCTTCCACAAGGGACGGCTAGCCGCCGGCGCCGGAACCCGCGGCGGTCCAGAAGATGGCGCGGCCGACCTGGGCGAACAGGCCCTTCGGGTGGGCCCGGAAGAGCGGCTCGGTGCCGAACAGCACCGCCGCCGTGCCGCGCGGGCCGACGCCGGAGACCACGGCCGCCTGGCCCGCCGCCTCGGCCGGCCCGCCGGTGCCGTCCTCGGGGTCGGCGATCCAGTGGCCGGCGACCAGCGGCGTGGCGGCGTACCGCTGGTCGACCGCCACGCCCGCGCCGAGGTCGGTGAACCACAGCGGCGCGTACACGAACGAGTGCGGCGGCGCGCCGGTGCCGGCCGGACCGCCGCCGTTCGTGACCGAGACGACCCCGTTGGCGTCGGAGCGGCCGGCCACCGCGCGGGCCGGCAGCACACCGGCGTCGGCGTTGAACCGGGCGCCGGTCGCACCCCGCGTGATGACGCCGCCCCGCGCCAGCAGCGCGTCCACTTCGGAGCGCGCGGCCGGGTCGAGGGCCGGATAGGACAGTCCTGAGGAGACGAACAGCACATCCACACCGGACAGTGCGGGGCCGGCGTTGAGGGTGGCCGTGGAGACCGGCCGCACGTCGAAGCCGAGCTCGCGCAGCACGAACAGCTCGTCCGCGGCGACCGCGGCCGCGAGCACCGGCTTGCGCAGCTCCTCGCCGCGCGGGTGCCGGCCGGCAGAGGTGAAGCGCACGCCCAGCCGCTCGGCCACGGCGGCGGCGGTGCGGCGGGCGGAGGCCGGTGCCACGACGGTGCCGTCGTCCTGGCGCAGCAGCCGCACGCCCGCGTCGAGGAGGGCGTTGACCGCCTGGACGTCCTTGCCGTCGGTGAGGGTGAGGGCCAGGTCGTTTCCGTACGCGGCGAGCACGCCACCGGTCGGCCCGGCGACGGCCACGGCGGTGGTGGGCACCCGCGGCGCCTCCCACCGGCTGGTGTGGACGGTCGCGCCCCACAGCAGGCCGTGGCTCCAGCCGGAGATGTCGTACATCTGCGGGACCAGCGACGAGATGTCCCGCCCCGCTTCGAGCACCGCGTTGGCGAGGCCGCGCTTGGGCTGGTGCATGTCGACCACATAGGACCCCGCGGGGTGCCAGCGGCCGGCGACGCGGAACGGTGCCTTCGCCCGCCGCACCCGCACGTCGTGCGCCACCAGGTGGTCGACAAGGCGCGCCGCGGCGGCCGGTGAGCGCTGGCCGGCGCCGGCCGGGATCACGTACGCGCGCGGGAACGTGGTCGTGTACCGGTCCTCCGGCCCGAAGCCGGGCACGTACCCGTCGGGCACGTACCGCTGCGCCTCGCCCGCCCAGCCGCGCCGGAACAGCTCGATCTGGTCGGCGAGCAGCGCGCCGCGGTGGGTGTCCGCGTAGCCGATCGCGGCCCGGATCGTCGCCGCCGCCACGTCGGTGTTGATGCCCGAGCGGCGGCGCAGCTCCTCGACCGGGAGGCTGTTGTACGCGCCGCGGTTCACCTGCATCGGCACCTCGACGGTGTGCCCGACCGCGCCCTGGTAGATCGCGTACATCGGGGTGAAGATCGGCGGCCAGTCGTCCCAGTCGCCCGGCGCGTAGTCGCGGAACGGGATGTCCGCCGCCGCCGTCTCCGGGTGGCCCAGCGCGGCGATCGCGGCCTCCATGCCGAGCGCGTTCGGGTAGGCGTGGCGGATGTACAGGTCGTAGTCGTAGTTCTGCCCGTGCGGGGCGGTGCTCGGCTCGATGAGCGTCGTGCCGGTGTACCCGTGCTCGTCCAGCATCACCACCGGCTGGGTGGCGATGACCACGTCCCGTACCGCCCGCGACTCGGGCTGGCTGGACGTGATGTGGTCGCGGTTGATGTCGAAGCCGGCGCCGTTGACGCGGGTGCCGGCGACCCGCCCGTCCGGGTTGTTGGTGACCGTGAAGTAGAGCCGGCTGCGCTCCAGCAGCCGCCGCGTCGCGGTGTCCGTGGCGGTGGCGAGCGCGGTGATGACGCGCAGCGCGCCGTCGGTGCCCTCCCACTCGTCGCCGTGGATGTTCCCGTTGATCCACACCGGCGTCTTGTACCCCGCGCGCAGCTGCCGGTCCCGCGCTGCGGCCCGCGGGTCGTCCTCGATGAGCCGCCGCCACCGGTCCTGCTGCCGCGACTGGCCGGCGTGCTCGGGCGCGGTCACGGTGACGAGGTAGAGGTCGCGGCCCAATGTGGACTGACCGATGACTTCGACGGAGACGCGGTCGCTGCGGGCCTGCAGGTCGTTGAGGGCGGGCGCGATGCCGTGGTACGGCATCAGGCCGAGCCTGATCGAACGGTCGGTCGGGTCCTCCGGGTACACCCGGAGCTTTGTCTGCCGCGGGTAGCCGGCGGTCTTCGCCGGCTGGTTGTGGCCCTGCGCGCGGGCGGCGGCGCCCGCGGCGGAGAGCGGGTCGGTGGCGGCGGTCTCGTGGCGCTCGGGCCCGTTGCCCGGCTCGCGGGTGGCACCGACCGGTGGGTCGGCCGGTGCGGCGGCGGCCGGCGTCGCGGGCAGCGCGACGGCGAGGGCGAGGAGGGCGGCGAGGGCGCGGGGGTATCGGGACACGGGCGGCACCTCCGAAGTGGACGTGTGAACGATCGTTCCGGTCGCATCCACGCCGGTCAACCCGCAAGACGTGGCCGGGTACCCGCGGAGCGGCCACCGGCCGCTACTGTCCCCGCCATGCGTCGACTCCTCCCCGCGGCCGCCACGGCGTTCGCGGTGCTCCTCGCCGGCTGTGGCGGCGACACGCCAGCCGCCTCGACCCCGTCCACCCCGCCGGCAAGCCCCTCCGCCTCGCCGGAGAGTGCCGCCACCACCATCCAGCGGGCGCTCGAGCGCAGCTTCGCCACGACGTTCACCCTGCGCACGTCGATCCGGTCGAAGGGCGCGAGGATCAACATGGACGCCCAGATCGACCCGGTCGGCCGCGTCTTCTGGGCCACCGGCAACCTGCCCGGCCCGACCGAGATGCGCCAGCTCGGCGAGACGATGTACCTGAAGTCGGACCTGGTCAAGGGCGGTCGGACCTGGCTCAGCATCGACATCCGGCGGCTCGGTCCGGACAGCTCGCTGCGCCGCACGTTCGACCCCGAGGCGCAGGCCGGGCTGCTCGGCGGGATCGTGAGCGCGGAGAGCCTCGGCGGCGGCCGGTACAAGGGGACGGCCGACCTCACGAAGGCGGCCGGGACCGCCGGGCCGGGCAGCTCTGCCGCCAACAACCTGGAGGACATCCTGCGCGTCGCCGCCGACCCGGGGCGGGTGCCGTTCGAGGTGCGGCTGGAGCCGGGCGGCCGGCTGACCCTTTTCACGTACACGCTGGCCACGAAGGACGGCGGCGACATGGTCGGCGAGCTCGTCATCGGCGGCTTCGGTGTCGCGGTGAACGTCGACCCGCCGCCGGAGGAGGACACCGAAGAGGCGAGTCCCGCGATGTATGACGCGCTGTGACGCCGCCGTTCTCCTACGAACGGCCGGCACTCTCCGTACACGGGGATGATCTTCAGGTCCTGGAGCGGGAGACGCCGGGTGGATTTCGCCCACTAAATCACCACAATCCCGCCCTACAGCAAGGCTCCAGCTGACCTTGAGGTTGAGGGTTCGGGGTGGCGTACGCGACAGGCGCCCCGCTAGTTTGCGCCCGTCTCACCTTTCGTTTTCCTTAAACACCTCTCCCACGGAGTTCATTGATGAACGCTCGTACCCGCGTCCTGGCCTACGCCGGCGCCGCGGCCGTCGGCCTCGTCGCCGCGGGCGCGCTCGGCGCGCCGGCGCTCGCCGCGGGCCCGACCGACCTGTCGCTCTCCCTGAGCGGTACGACGTTGGCCGCCACCACCTCCGGCAAGGTCGGCTTCGCCACCGTCACCAACAAGGGTGCGGAGACCGCGACCGGGAT